>CAZXCQ010000021.1:0-36427 GCA_964639275.1 uncultured Desulfobacteraceae bacterium
CACGCCCACCAAGTAATATCAAGGGGTTAGCGCATATAGTTAACCCCTTTTCTATTCCTGCCTACTGTTTTTTCTACTGTTCTGGCTATCATTTATCGTTAGAACACCACCAGAGGATCTGATCCCGGGCGGACGGAGAAGCAGTCTCGTCGTAATTCCCCGCTTCATCGTCTCATCTATTGTATCACCAGATATTCAGTAGTGACTGTCCCCTGACTATTGCCAATTGTCATAGAACTTATTGTTGAGGTTGATAACCGCGAGGTGAATAAAGAGTTCCAGCCTCCCTGAAGGGTTAGATTCTTGGATGAACTCAGATCAAGGTCCTCGTTATACGTTCCTTGGGCGATCTTTATTGTGTATCCACTGCCTGCAGCGTCAATGGCTGCTTGGATGGTAGAATAGCATGGGGTGTTACCACCGCACGAACCGGTTGGTTCCACATAACAGGCATATTCCACTTGGCCTATCCATGTGCCCCAATCCCAGTCCGAGGAGATCCCGGAACAGTCCTTGGCCCACTCACCATAAATCCATACCCTGGCACCGTCATTTGGGTCTCTGGCGATACCAAAGTAGTCACCCCACCGTACGCCCGTTATGTACGTTTCGCCAGACTTCAGTTGGGCGCTGGATTGTGTAGCAACATCTGTGGTCAAACGACCAGTATAACGTATTCCTGCATACTCCGTCTCACTGCTCCGCGCGAAAACGATCACCATATTGTCCGAATGGTCTACATAGATTGCAGGAAACCAGTAGTAGTATCCGTCTGCCCCATACGTCACGTCTAACTCAGCGCTGTTACTGCTGGTGTTAATCTTTAGATAGCGAATTGCCGCAACCGTTCCGCTTCCCCAGTCATATGCCGTTGTGAATGCGGCGTATAGGTACCCATTCTGGTACATACAGTTATAAATCCTGTTGCCAATCGTATCTAATAGGGCGCTTCCACCCCTCTGTTTTGCGTCTGGTGGGGTACTGTAGGTGCCTATAGATATGGTGGCCTGCCTTGTCCAAATAGGGGCGCTTGGAAAGGCAGGGACGACCTTCCAGAATGTGACATTGTCCCCTCCTCCAACCTTGCTGTTAATAAGGAATTCTCCCCCTGGATTGCCGTGGGTCCACGCCGTCCTCAGCGTGAAAGCCTGTGAGCCATCTTCATTTGTCCGGCCTGAAAGTTTGTAGTAACTAAGGCTAGATCCAGTGTACAACTCTGATTTTGCGAGTACGTTAAGCAGAGAGGTCCGAAAGCTGCCAGCCCACGTAAACTGATTGGTGGTTAGGTAAATCGCTCCGCCATCAGACGACGAAATACCGTCAAAGCCAATATCGGGGTAGTCAGCCCAGGTATCTTCACCACCATAATTGAGGGTGCTGTCGAGTTTCCAGTTCCACCAGAAGCCTGTTGGATCAGAAGTCTGGGAAACAGAGAGAAGATACCATGCGTCTGGTTCTTCCAATACCAGCGCCACCATTATCCATCGGTTTTCGTGATGATCGTATATTATCCTCGGGTCGAATGGGCTGCCTTTGCCCGTATAGACGTTACTCCACCAGCTTGAAAAGCTTTCTTCTCGGACCAGTGTTCCGCTCTTGGTATAAAAGGCAAGCTCCGAATTTACCATGACCCCAATGTGATTTAATCCGACTGCAAGTATTGGGTCTGGCGGTCTATGCAGATAACCATCTGGTTGGTTCAAGTTATCGGGACCCTCAAAACTGTCGGAGAGGTTGGGTGCCAGTGGTTCTGGTTCCAGAACAGATACTGAGGAGTCCTCTTCAATTGTGGGCTGTTTGTCAAAGGAGATGAACGGTTGGTTCTTCAATCTTCTCAATAGCTCCAAGTCGATTCCATGTCCCCTCGGTGATATTTGGCCTCCCTGGCCTGTATGGATTGCCCTATCCCGAAAAGGGCTCCATTCCGTCTTTACTCCTGCGCCAACAGAGATCTTCTGTGTCTGTGCATCACCTCCCGCGGATGCGCCCGGGATTGGAAGCAGATTGATACTGAAAATTATCGGAATGCACCTCAAACACCATCTTCTGATCTCAATCTTCATCGGATCATCCTCTCAGAATCCTCATACCATATTAACGAATCGGAAAATAGTCCTGGTTTAGCAAGATCTCATCCTCTCCAATTGTTATTCTGAACCCCCCGTTTACCCTAGCCACGCCCTTGAGATCAAACCTTTTTCTTATTCCGGAATTCAACTCCTGGATTTCAATGGTCTTCGTATCCCTGTCCATTACCACTTTAAGCTCCCTTCCCGGATATTTACCTATTGGAGGAGCAACTTTGAGCCCGGATGACAGTTCTCTTTCAGAGCCGACTTCTTGAACGACCATAACCCTATCATCTCCCAAGACCTTGACCTTGATCTCCTGTCCCGTCTTATTGACAATGTAAAAAAAAGTAATTATAGGCTTCCTCTTTTGGTTTGTTGAACCTCCAGGGCCCGGGCCTTGGCAACTAATGTCAATGCGACCTTCCTCTATTGCCTCATCCGGGTTAACTTTGATCGCTCTGCCTTCTGAATTCCCAGATCCAGCGAAAAAAGCAACCATTATTAAAATGAAAAACTTTCCCATCTATGCACCTGCTGTCGGGTCTTTAGAAGAGGCCTTAAAGTTCCTCACCCCTTCCCCTTTTGGCCAGCCTGCTCCTGAACCGACTTGGCCAAGATCACAACAAAGCCCAGGGCCTCGGTCTTTTCAGTGAATCTATCGTCTCATCGCCCTCGGAGAATTGAATTCCCAAATTCAGTATGGTAAGTTGTGTGTCTAAACGGTAGATACCAGATTAACAAAGTTGGGGCTTACATACCACTTAATTCGATTATTGGCAGACATTTCTGTGGCCGTCCAGATTATTGCTGTCCCGATACGTGAACTTGCCTCAGCAAATATCCGGCTATTTAGCGGTGTTTTACCCTATAGCAAGTCTTCTCAAGTTTTGGAGCTCTACCCAGAATACACCGTAGCCGTGAGCCAGGTCTAAAAAAGGTATGGAGAAACAAAATGGCATCTTTTATGGCTGGGTTATCCTGGCCATTGCCTTTATCACGCTGGTGCTTGGCTACGCCGTCAGGAACACCTTCTCGGTCTTCTATCCCACCATCGTAGAGCAATTTGGCTGGGGGAGAGGCAATACCGCCGTGATGTTTTCCATTACGATCATGGTCTATGGCGTGGTGGCACCACTTGCGGGCGGCCTCGTGGATCGGTTTGGACCCAGACTCGTCTTACCCATAGGGGCCTTCATTGTGGGATGCGGTCTGGCTCTGTGCAGCCTGGCCACAACTCAATGGCACTTTTATCTCTTCTATGGCGTTATCGCGGCCGCAGGCCTGAGCTTGGTGGGCTGGACACCGCTGAGCGCCATCGTATCGAACTGGTTTGTCAAAAAGCGTGGCCTTGCCTTTGGTATCCTGGCTGCTGGCTTTGGTGGGAGTCTGGTATTTGCCTCAATCGCCCAATTTCTCATCTCCACCTTTGGCTGGCAGACCGCCTATGTTGTCATCGGGCTCTCTGCCACGGCT
Organism: uncultured Desulfobacteraceae bacterium; assembly: GCA_964639275.1. Classification (GTDB taxonomy): domain Bacteria; phylum Desulfobacterota; class DSM-4660; order Desulfatiglandales; family Desulfatiglandaceae; genus CAZXCQ01. The sequence continues at coordinate 3,546 of CAZXCQ010000021.1, forward strand.
ATTATTGCGCCGCTCTCTAGCCTTATGATTTATGGTAGTCCCCGGGAAAAGGGCCTTCTACCCGATGGTATCCCGCTGTCACCACCAGAATCACAGGCCCTGAACCCACCTGAGATATCCGCCAGGCTGGAAGGCAAACCGGCCACTACCTGGACACTTCACCGAGCCATAAGGACCTATCACTTTTGGCTCTTTTTCCTGATTGCCTTTTGCTTTCTGGGCCTCGCAGAGACCATAGCCATAGCCCACCAGGTCTTCTTTTTCCGGGATGTGGGTTATCCGCCTATGCTGGCTGCCAACATCTACAGCGTATTCGGGGTTGCCTTTGTGCTTGGTAATTTGTGCAGCTTTGTCTCAGATCGACTCGGACGGGAAAAGGTCTTTATATCGAGCTGCCTCCTTGGTGCTTTGGCCGTATGCCTCCTGTTCCTGATCAAAGACGAGTCTCAGGTATGGGTGGCCTTTTTATCTGCGATCTTCTTTGGCCTGGGGATAGGCGCTGGAGGACCTGTGTTTTTCGCAACGGTGGCTGACCTCTTCCAGGGGAGGTATTTTGGCTCTATCCAGGGCGCAGTGGTCCTGGGATTCTCCCTGGGTGGTGCTGTTGGTGCATGGCTTGCCGGATTTCTGCATGATAAAACCGGTAGCTATTTCTCAACCTTCCTGATACTCTTAGGGTCCCTATTCATCTCCATATTCCTGATGTGGCTGGTTTCTCCCCCCAAGGTAAGGCCAGTTTCCGGCCCATCCATTCCTCTTTCTTGACCTAAACCTCCTCAGATGCCAGTATATGCGGCAGGATATCAGCCATGAAGATAAGGATCCTTACCGGCAATGACCTCATGTCTGCCCTGCCAATGCCCGAGGTCATTACAGCCATGAGACTCGCCTTTTCGCAGTTATCGGCCGGGGAGGCCGGTGATATAATCATGGCCAGTGCAAAGATCGATGCCGAGCTGGGCGAGATAATAAATGGGCTCAAACCGGGTCGGCGCTCACAGGAGATCACCTCTTTTAAGTCGGTAGGAGTAGCGGTTCAGGATACGGTTGCCGCCGTGGGCGCCCTTGAGGAAGCAGAGTCAAAGGGGCTGGGGACGATCGTGGAGCTTTGAGTGCACGGATGAAGAGGGGCCCAAGCGGCGGAGAAGCAAGGCCCCCCACCCCTTGAAATCGAGATCCTGAGATATGATAAACCCCATATTGCCAAAGGATCTCCTTATTTCCTCGCCCTGGTTTTTCGCAAACCCCGAGACGATTGTCCTGCCACCCTCTTTCACCCAGCACGGAATATGCCTGCCTGCCCTTCTGAGGGCAGCGGGAACGAGATTGGCAAGAACGAGTCCGTATCTCTCGTGCACAACCTCCCACGAACCTTCCCTGATTTCTATCCTGTCGGAGAGATCATTCAGCGCCACGTTCCGTTCTGCTGTCCTGGCCGACTGGGGGTCAACTTCCACCCCGACCGCCCTCCGTGCCCCCATTTTGATGGCAGAAATGGCCAGGATACCTGTCCCACAGCCAAAATCAAGGACCTCTGGGCCCTGGCGCAGGGAGGCATCTTTCAAGAGGAAGTCCATGATCTCGAGGCAGAGTTGAGTGGTTGGATGTGTGCCCGTGCCAAAGGCGTGCTTGGGGTCCAGGATAATTGTCCTGGGGTCTTTTGGCCGGGGCAGTGAGGGGGCCCAGGGCTGGACCCGGATGGAGGGTATCGGGCGAAAGGGCCTTGCAAACGCGCCCTCCCCGATCGATGGCTCTGAATAGGAGAGGTTTCGGACTCTAATGTCAAAGAGTGATTCAGCAGAAAGCAACCCTTCTATCTCCCTGATGATTTGAGAGAGGTGGAGGAGTCTGTCGTCAAGGAGTTCCTCCTCGGTCTCTAATAGAGAGATTTTGCCGCGCCCTTCTTTATCCCCGGTCGTCTTCTGGATGGTCTGTAACTTGGATGAAAGGCCTTTGAGGTGGTGGGAGAGTGCGGAGATGGCAGTAGACGGCCCTTCAATGGCGATCTCAAATTGCATGAACTCTCCCCCAAAATGCGCCGCGCACCCTTATGATTCGGATCGACACCCGATAAGAAAAACCTCTGTTATTGTATCAATGTAAAAGGCCAGACCAAAGGAGTCTGCCAGGCCCAACACCTCTTCCGTGGAGCGCATCTCTGGACCCAGGAGAGGATCCACCTCGGGGAACATAATTGACCAGCACAATCTCATACCCCAGCTTTCTCAATGCCTTGCAGGCCTGGGTCCCCGAATAGTCAAATTCACATGCCTGACCAATGGCTATTGGTCCGGAACTGATTATCATCCCCTTCTTTATGTCTTCGCCTCTCGGCATAGATCTCTTCTCAAAATCTCAAAAAAACCTCATGGTCCGTTCTGGGTGGCAAGGATACTCGGGCGGGCCTTCCAGGATCAATGAATACTAGGTGAGGCTTAAAACTAGGGCGCCTTCTTGGCAGGTCAATATAAAAGGGTTGGTCACCCGGTGTCAAGGCAGAAACTCACACGATCTTCCATGTTCTGCCCACTAGTCTTATCTGACAGATGCAACCCTTCTTAGACTGTTGTTGATCAAAAGGATTTGAAATTCTCCGCATGGAGACCTATATTTAAAAAGATCCACGAGAAAATCGATCAAACCCATTAACTAACGCTTTCATGACAAATAACAGAAAAATATATGTCGGGCTTGCCTTTGTCCTGCTCCTGTTCTTTTTCTGGTCCAACAGGGAGGAGATTCCTTCCTTTTTTCGTTCAGGCCCAAGCCCCGAATCGCTCGATTTTAACCGGCCGGCGGGTACCTCTGCACCCCGGGCGATCGTGGTCTCGTCGGATGAAAAGATCCAGATGGAGGTCTTTGAAAAGGTTCATCGTGCCGTTGTGAACATTGCCACGACCACCCTGAGTATGAATTTCTGGCTGGAGATCATCCCCAGGCAGGGACAGGGGTCAGGCTTTATCATTGATAGGTCAGGATATATCTTGACCAATAATCATGTCGTGGCCAACGCCCAGAAGATCACGGTCACCATGGCCGATGGCACAAAGACCTCCGCCACACTGATAGGCAGGGATCCGGGTTCTGACCTGGCCGTGATCAAGATCTCCTCCAAATACGTGGATGTGGTCGCCCCCCTATCAGACTCAGACAAGGTACGCGTAGGCCAAAAGGCGATCGCCATCGGAAATCCCTTTGGTCTGTCCCATACACTTACTACCGGCATTGTCAGCGCACTCAAGCGGGGTATCCGGACACAGGATGGCAATCAGATCGATGATCTGATACAGACAGACGCGGCCATCAACCCCGGAAACTCAGGCGGCCCCCTTCTCAATTCAAGTGGTGAGGTAATCGGTATCAATACCGCCATCTACAGCTTTTCCGGGGGATACCAGGGTATTGGCTTTGCCATACCCATCAATGTGGCCAAACGGGTGGCCACCCAGTTGATCACCTCTGGGAGGGTGGCCCGTCCATGGCTGGGCATCTCTGGCGTCTCTATCACGCCGGTGCTCGCAAAAGGCCTCAACCTCGGTGTCCACGAGGGCGTGTTGGTGGTCCAGGTGGTAAAGGGCGGCCCCGCCCATCAGGCCAAACTGCGGGGCGGCCATAGCGAGGTGATTATTGGAGGCCAGAGACTCCTGCTGGGTGGGGATGTCATCACTGCAATTGGCGACCATGAGATCTCGGATATGAAGGAACTGGTCCGGTTGGTCGGGAAAATGAAGGTGGGGCAGACCGTGACGCTGCACATATTGAGAGATCATCGGACCATGGATCTGGATATTCTCCTGGCCGAGAGACCTTAGGGCCTGCTCAAGCCTTCAGGCAACTTACTCCGAGCCCTCCTCATGCCCCAACAGGATCATTCTCTCTCTGGCGGCTTGTCTTCTGTTTTTTTCCCATTTTTCCCAGTCCTTTTTTAGACGCGTCAGTTCTCTTCTCATCTCCCCGATGTCCCTTCCGTCTTTGTCAGGACCAGGGGTCTTCTGTTCGCCCAGGTACCCCTTCAATTCTCTGGCGCGCCTCTTTATGGCCCTCATGGCAGCCAAGGCCTCTCTTTCCTTCTCTGTGGGAACCTCGATCCTCCCGGGGCAGGCCTGGGGCAATCTTTCGATTACGGGAGATTTATCTTTATCCATCCTTGTGGCTCACGACCAGATGTACTGCTCGCAGATCTTCTGTATACTTTAATTATCACTTTCCCTTTGTCACATGTCAATCACCGGCAGGGGGGTGAAATTCCGCCTTTTGACTCTTGACATTCGATACGCGCCTCTTTAGTATCCCTCATTCCTGCCTTTATGGACAGAGACCGATATAAAAAGGGGCTCCGATGAAAATACTTGAAGACCTGCAGGGTTTCCTCTGGAACAATCCGACCGCAAACAACTGTAATACCTACCTGATCGACGGGAAGAAAAAGATCCTGGTAGACCCCGGCCATTACCATCTCTTTGGACATGTCCGCGATGGTCTTTCCAGGCTCTCCCTCTCGCCTCAGGATATCGACGTCGTGATTGTCACCCATGCCCACCCGGATCATATGGAGGGTATCAAGATATTTGCAGGAACAGACACCACGATCGCAATCCACCAGGCGGAAATGGACTTTATCAGGGGAGTTGCCCCTAACTACCGAGAAGCGCCTGGCATTCCAGGATTTGAGCCTGATCTCCTGCTCAAGGAAGGGGATCTCAAGATAGGAGACCTGAGCTTTGAAGTCATACACACCCCGGGCCACTCACCGGGCTCCATCTGTCTTTACTGGACCAAGAAAAAGGCACTCTTTGCGGGTGATGTGGTCTTTAACCAGGGAATCGGGAGGACCGACCTGCCCGGGGGCAAAGGGCAGCAGCTCAAAGATAGCATAAAAAGGATCTCCCGACTCGATCTGGAATATGTCCTGACGGGACACGGTGATATTGTATCTGGTCGCGAAGCGGTCGTGAATAACTTCAAAACAATCGAGAACTTCTGGTTTGCATACATATGATAGACTATCTGGTCAAAATCCTTTGTTTGAGGGGTCAAACGATTCTGACCGGAAATTCCACCTGGTCTTCCCTCAGGCGGATTTCGCCCCCCTCGGATGGAATTTTCATCTGGTTTGGTGATGAAAAGGGTTACTTTCCGGCATATTTCCAAAATTGATTTTGACTTGCGGCAGCTTGAGATCTTTAGCAAGGTGGTGGAGTTGGGCAGCTTCTCGAAGGCCGCCGAGGTGGTCTTTCTGGCACAGGCCTCTGTGAGCGAAAGGATCGCTACCCTTGAAAATCTCGTAGGAACCAGATTGCTCGACCGCCTGGGAAGAAAGGTGGTGCCTACCAAGGCCGGTGAACTCCTTTACAAACACGCGGTCCTGTTGCTCGATATGAAAATGACCGCCTGTCTGGAAATGGAGCATTTTCTTGGTCTCAAACAGGGAGAGATCCAGATGGGGGCAAGTACCATCCCTGGCGAATATATCCTGCCAAAGGTCATGGGCGGGTTTCACCAAAAATATCCCTTTGTCTCGATAAGCCTGGCAATATCTGACACAAAGGGGATCCAGAACCAGGTAATAGAAGGCCGTCTCGACTTGGGGGTCGTTGGGTCAAAGAGCCCTCACAAGGACCTTATCCATCACGAGCTGTGGCAGGATGAACTGGTTCTGGCAATACCCCGAGATCATCGATGGGCACCGATGGAGGAGGTCCCCCCGGCCGAGTTGTTTGAGGAACCCTTTGTCCTGCGCGAATCGGGTTCCGGGACACTAAAGATTATGGAAGACTATTTGCGTCAATCCGCGGCCAGAGATCCAGATGCCCTACGGGTCGTGGCCCGGCTCGGGTCATCCACTGCGGTTAAAGAAGGCGTCAGGGCCGGGTTGGGCATATCCATCCTGTCCTCGAGGGCCATTGAAGGGGAGGTGCAGATGGGGACCATCAGGGCCTTGAAGATCAAAGGCCTCCCCATGTCCCGCAGCTTCTATCTGATCAGAGACAAAAGACGAATTGCCTCTCCCCTGTGCAAGGCCATGGTCGATTTCTTGCTGACCACCATAAACCATCCTGACTTTTCCGCGCCAATGGGTCCTTCAAACCCTTAGACCTGATCATCATCATTTCCGCATTGGAACATACTGGACATCGCTCCTTTATCACCTCACCTCATAACAAAACAACACGAGAGACCCGACCAAGGATGTCAACCCTTACTCCCATAGGAAAGACCCTGGATAAATGACATTTAATATCGGAATTTCCAGTTTGACATATAGAGACGACCTCGCGAAAATGAAAAATTGATAACACTTTGAAACCCGGGCAATGGGGATTCCAAAGCCCCATTCCCTTGTCCAAGTGTCAATCTTTAAAAGGACTAAACTGATACAGAAATTATAGCATCAACTTTCTCAGCCCCCATTATCCTGGTTTTAATTGCGGGGGATGCGATTTCTCTGACTCAGGAGGACAAAATGACAATGGAGCTGGATTGTAGAGGGCTGGCCTGCCCCGCCCCGGTGTTACAGACCAAAGAGACCTTAGAAAAGGAAGACCCGAGATTCATCAAGGTGGTGGTGGACAACAGGGCCGCCCAGCAGAATGTGTCTCGCTTTCTGGGCACCCAGAATTTTGATGTCACTGTCGAGGAGCAAGGACCCGACTTTGTTGTGATTGGCAATAAAGGCAAAGGGCCTGTGGTTGAATCGGCCCGGACAGAACCAGAGATGTCAGAAAAGAAAAGGATTATGGTCATGGTGGCCACTGACCGTATGGGCCATGGCGATAATGAACTGGGCACCAAGTTGATGGTGAATTTTCTGAAGACCCTCAAAGAGATAGGAGAAGATCTGTGGCGCCTCGTCTTTTTGAACAATGGGGTCAAAATGACCACCGGGCAGTCAGAGGTCTTGCCTGTTCTGAAGGAATTGGAAGAAGGCGGGATAAAAATCCTTGTCTGTGGAACATGCCTCACCCATTTCGATCTGCTAGACAAAAAGCTAGTTGGGGAGACCACCAACATGTTGGACATTGTGACGGCCATGCAAGTCGCCGATAAGGTGATCAGTATCTAATCAAACCCCTCTACACCCACACCCCACAGCACCCAAATACCACACGCCGGCCGGAAGTCTGGTATGTCAGGAAGGGGCACTTTTGTTCCAAACACCTTCACCCCGCTTGACTCGCGTAGCTCTATTTTGTAAAGTCATATCGTCGGGCAGTTAGCTAGACCTTGCGCGAGAGGGCTACCGGGTCCGTTTACACTCAAAAACGAACTACCCAGACTTAAACGAAGTGCCGGAGAAGAGAGTGACAGTCGGGGCCTTTGACACGCCCTCAGGACGTGCCTTTTTGAAAAACAACAAAAGTAGGAGGGAATAAAATGGAAGGAAAAGGCGTAGGGATCACCATCACCCAGCACATCCTCAATCAGCAACGTGAAAACCCACGGGCAACCGGTGCATTTACCACGCTGCTCAATGAACTGGTGGTGGCAGCCAAGGTCATTTCCAGGGAGGTAAACAAGGCTGGTCTGGTGGATATCCTGGGTGCCACGGGCAAGATCAATGTGCAGGAGGAGCAGGTCCAAAAACTGGACCTGTTTGCCAATCAGCTCATCATCCAGCGAATGCAGCATATCGGTCAGCTTCGGTGCATGGGGTCGGAAGAAGATCCCGATCTGATAGAGATACCTCCCCAGTATCCCAAGGGCGACTATATCCTCCTCTTCGATCCCCTCGACGGCTCTTCCAACATTGATGTAAACGTGAGCATCGGGACGATCTTTGGCATCTATAAGAGCCGGAGCAAGAGAAGAGATGCTGAAATCCTGTTAAACGACGTCCTGCAACCCGGGATTAAGCAGATGGCTGCCGGCTATTTTATTTATGGCTCAAGTACCATCATGGTCTACACCACGGGTAATGGGACCGGGGTTCACGGCTTCACCCTCTTTCCAAGCGTCGGTGAATTCCTCCTGTCTCACCCCAATATCCAAATTCCCAAGAAGGGAAAGATATACAGCGTCAACGAAGGAAATTCCCAATACTGGGACGAGAACACGACCGCGCTCGTGGACTATTTCAAGACCGACGATAAAGAGACAGGCAGGCCTTACACCTCCCGGTATGTTGGCAGCCTCGTGGCAGACTTTCATCGCAACCTCCTGAAGGGCGGGATCTTTATGTATCCGGCCGACAAAAAGGATCCCAAGAAACCATCAGGGAAACTGCGGCTTCTGGTGGAGGCCAATCCCCTGGCTATGGTCGTTCAGGAGGCAGGCGGTTACGCCAGCGACGGCCACGGTCCGATTCTCGAAATCGACCCGGGCACGCTCCATCAAAGGACACCCCTTTACATTGGAAGCAAAGAGGATGTGAAACTGGCTGAGGCGGTCATCAGCGGAAAGAAGAAGCTAGATTAGGCGAGGTTCCCTTTCCTGCCCTGCAACATCTCCACAAAGGTCTCGATACGGAGGGCGGTTCGACCGTCAACCCGGCCGGGCCGGTCTCCCTCAAGGGTAAGGAGGGGGATGGGACTGACCTCCCTCAAAACGATGTCATAGATCTGCCGGTAACAGAAGGTCTGGGTATAGTGGATCAGGCCGTCCAATTGCCGCTTGTTGATGGCCTCGTTGATATCCGCCAGTCTTGCGCCGAAATCATAGGGATAGGTGTACTGTAAGTACTGCTCTACCATGTCCTTAAACCCAAAGGGCATGCTAAACTGTCTCTGTACCTCATTGAAGACCACCCTGGCACCCACGGATTCAATAAATTCATAGAACTGCGAAAAGATGGGGGGTACGCCGAGATAGCCCAGACGGATCTCATTGATGCGGGGTCTTCTGTCCTGGGCCTTGGTAAGGAATTGGTCCAGGTCCTTTTCAAACAGATCGGGATTGCCATTAAAGTCGGAACTGCTGACCAGGAATTGGTGATTTTCCAGCCCGGTGACCACATTCTGACCATAGGTCAGTTGGTCCAATCTCCTCAGCTTGCCGCGGATACTTTCCAAACGCAATTTTACCCTGTCTATTTCGGTCCAGGTGGTGGAGAGCGCCTCCCTGAGAGATTCCATCTGGGCCTGCAAGGCCTCTCTCTTGCGCTGTGGCGGATACTCGAAGGGGATTACCCTTACCCCCTTCCGTTCCAGCAGCTCGCCCAGCGCGATCGTGTTGCTGCAGTCCCCCCCAGTCACGGCGATGACCTCTGCGATGTCATGGTTGATCACCGTGCTGTAGATCCCCTTTATCCAGGCACACATATTGTGTGAAAAACCGGCTGATTCGGCCTGGGCCACAAGCCTATTTGGACTTTCGGAAGTGATAAAGAGGTTGTTGAGGTCCACCGGTCTTCGCCCGGCAGCCAGGATGATTTCCACCGGGACTGTCGCCGTGATTCCGATCAAGAGCCCTGTGCCTCCACGGAATGGAAAACGACCTCGGGGAGCTCAAGGCAGGTCAGTCTGTTGCCGTAAACAGCGCCCGTATCCAGACCTAATTTGTTTTCCATGACAAAAGGTCTTTTAAAGGGGGTGTGACCAAAGATCACCTTTTTCCCAAAATCATAGTCCGAATAGATAAAGGGCTCCCGGATCCAAACCATGTCTTCCAGCGTCTGCTCCTCCAGCCCTACACCGGGCCTGAACCCGGCATGAACCACATAGTAGTCTTCGATCTCAATATAGGGTTTGAGGGAATGGTAAAACGCCATATGTTCGGGTGGGATCAGGACCCCCTCTCCCATGGGCCTTGCCTCCATATAACTTCTCAGGGTAGTCTGACCGGCGTTTGCAAAATAGAGGTCGCGATTTCTTCCGGCCAGGTAGTCCAGGAGCATGACTTCATGATTCCCTGTGACAAACTCCACATTGGGCGAAGATCTCTGGATCTCCACCAGGTAATCCACGACCCCTTTGGAGTCTTTCCCCCTGTCGATGTAATCGCCAAGGAAGATAAGCCGGTCTCTTTCCGGATGCCATGAGAGCTTTTCCACAAGCCTTTCAAGCATCCCCAGACAACCGTGTATATCTCCCACGATAAATACGCGCTTCTCTCCCATCACAATTGAAAAATCAGGCGGGGGCGATCTCTCGGATCAAGCCGGACCAGGCCCGCACTCCTGGCCGAATGGACGGCATCGCGGAATTCCTGTCCCATCAGTCGGCGGTTGATAAGTTGATCTTGATCTGCCTTGCCGCAAGGCCTGTATTGATCCATCACATTGACATAGGTGTTTGAAGAGATCTCGCTTGAGAGAAATGCCATGATCTCTTTGGTCCCTGCCACATCATTGGGCATCACCAGATGCCTCACTATCAACCCCCTGAGTGCGATCCCGTTATCATCAACGGCCAGGTCCCCCACCTGCCGGTGCATCTCTTTGATCGCCGCCCTTGCGACCTCTCCATAGTCCAGGGCATCGCAAAACCGATCCGCCCATTTATCATCCCAGAACTTGAAATCAGGCATATAGATATCAAAGATCCCGTCCAGGAGCTCCAGTGTCTCCTTCCGATCGTACCCACCGGAATTATAGACCAGAGGCACTTCCAACCCCTTTTCGATGGCCAGGATCAGGGCCTCGATGATCTGTGGAACAACATGGGTCGGCGTGACAAAATTGATATTGTGGCACCCCCTTTCAGCCAGATGGATCATCATGGTTGCCATCTGTTCGGGCGCCACTTCGACCCCTTCGGCCAGGTGGCTGATATCGTAGTTTTGGCAAAAGCTGCAAAGCAGATTGCACGAGGTCACAAAAATGGTCCCTGAGCCATATCTCCCCACAAGGGGACCTTCTTCTCCAAAATGGGCGTTGTAGCTGGAGACCTTGGCGCTCCTCGTGGTGCGACAAAATCCCTCTTCCCCTTCCAGGCGGTTCACGCCACATGCCCGGGGGCAGAGACCGCAAGATTCCAAAAGGGTCAGGCTCTTCTTCAGGCGGTCCTGTAGCTCACCCTCGTGGTAAAGCCTTAAGTAGGAAGGTTTCATCGCATCCAATCCCCCGAAATAATATCCCCCTGACAGGCCTCGGGTCCATCAGGGGGATGATTAGTTCTTGGATTCCAGCCCAGGGATTGCGACCCCCTGCGCTCAATCTCGTGTCTGCCCAAATATCCTGAGGAGCATCAGAAAGAGGTTGATAAAATCGAGGTAGAGGGATAGCGCCCCCAGGATGGCTCCCTTCCTGACCACTCCCGCATCGAGTCCTGCGGGTTGGGCAAGGGCCATATTCTTTAGCTTTTGGGTGTCATAGGCGGTCAGCCCCACAAAGACGATAACCCCGATGTAGCTGATAATAATGCTCATGCCGCTGCTGCGGATAAACATGTTGACCAGCGAGGCGATGATGATCCCGATCAGACCCATCATCAGGAACCCCCCCAATGAGGTCAGATCCTTCTTGGTGGTCCATCCATAGATGCTGCACCCCACAAATGTCCCGGCACAGATAAAAAAGGTGCTGGCAATAGAGGTGCTGGTATAGGCAAGAAATATAAAGGAGAGGGTAACGCCATTCAATACTGAATAGATGACAAATAGCGATGTTGCCGTACCCGCACTCATCCGGTTTACCATCCCGCCGATGGCAAACACCAGGCCTAGTTCGGCAAAGATCAGGACAAAGAATATCATGGGATTGCCAAATATGAGCCGCACCATCGAGGGGCTGTGGGAGACATAGAAGGCTACAAAACCGGTCAGTGCGAGGGCAAAGGCCATCCAGTTATAGACGCTTCTGACAAAATCATTGACCAAGACCTCTACCCTTGGTCTTGCTATGGTATTTTGTGCCATGGGTTTACCTCCTCAAATTCACCTGTTTAACATTCAAAATCAAATACGTTCCAAGCATCTAACGTAACTTCTCAAAAACCTGGGGATAAATCGATTGTGGTGTGGCATGGGGGTCTTTTTTTCTTCCACATGCCACACCTTTCCCCCTGTTTTTTGAAATGTTACCATCTAACGATTGTATTATAAGGGCTTCACCAAAAAGTTCAAGTATAATGAACCTGCCCGCTTGGTCCCGGTGTATCATAGGTCTCGAGCCGTTTGATCCTTTCAATCAGAGGGGGGTGGGAGTAGTTAAACCATACATACAAGGGGTGAGGCAAGAGATTGGAGAGGTTTTCCTTGGCCATCTTCTTAAGCGCCCTTATGAGGGGTCGCGGCGACCCCGTGATGCCTGTGCCATAGAGGTCTGCCTCCCTCTCAAACCTCCTTGAAATGCTCATGGCCACAGGGCTCAGGAAGAAACCCAAAGGCTGCAACATGACCCCTACCAGGAAGATCCCCGCATACACAGGCATAACCAAAAACCCAAAACTCTGGTACATGGCCCCCCACGCCATCATCTTGGAGGCCAGATAAAAGACCCCAAAGGAGGCCACTGCCGTTATTAGCAGTTCCTTTTTGATATGCTTTTTTTTGAAATGCCCGATCTCGTGAGCCAGGACCGATACAATCTCATCCGCATCATGGGCCTGTATCAGAGAATCAAAAAGCACGATCCGCTTTGCCTTCCCAAGCCCCGAGAAATAGGCATTGGTGTGTCTGCTCCTCTTGGTGGCGTCCATCTGATAGACCCCTTTGATGTTCAGCCCTTCCCTCTCTGCCAGTTCCTCGACCCTGTTAATCAAATCAGGGTCTTCAAGCGGCGCAAATTTGTTAAAGAGGGGGGCAATCACCGTGGGATAGAGGATTGTCATGAGTAGCTGAAAACCGAGGAATATGGCCCAGGCCCACATCCACCATGTGCTGCCGACATACCGGACCATCAGGAGCAGGGTCGATAGCAGTATGCCACCAAGGATGGCGCTGATAAGAAGCGCCTTTACCAAGTCGGAGACCCAGAGCTTTAAGGTCCTGGTGTTAAACCCGTATCTCTCCTCAAGGACGAAGCTGTGATAATAACCAAAAGGCAGGCCTACCAGGGCCGATAGGGAGGCGGGTACGGCAAAGAATATGAGCCCCGCCGCAACAAAATGGAAATCGGATAGCGTCTTGGCAAGCCAGGGCAGGATACCTGATAGAATAATAAAGAGAAAGAGTATATTGCCTGCGATAGTCCGAACCAGGGAGAAATTGGTGTTTTCAAGGGTGTACTGGTTGATTTTCCTTAGCTCTTTTTCGTCAATGGTCCCCTCAAAGGCCTCGGGGACCCTGTCCCCGGACCTCTTGAGGTAACCGGCATTGATCTTCTCGATGAGCAGATCTCCTGCCGAACTGGCCAGATAGACCGAAAGGTAGACGATCAAGAGTGAATTAAGCGAAACCATGGTGAGGTAGTGCTTTGGGTCTTTTCTAGGTGTGTCAACGTCAATAGGAAATCGGGGTGATGGTCGGGTAGTTTCTCAACACCTGGAGGGTCTGAGTGGCCTGGATCTCATCGATGCCGGCCTCTGTGAAGGCCCCGATGAGTTCGGCGCTCCCCTGTGTGAATCCGATATCTCTATAGTCCACGGTATATACCAGGATTTTTTCGTTCAATTTGGGCGGGCAGGCCTTGATGAATTGCCACTCCCAGCTAATCCCGTCTCCCTTATACCGGTAGAGTTTGTCATCGAGAATCAGATGGGAAGCGGTGATATTATAGAATTGATATCCCTCGTCAACCCCATCCGTATCAATAAATAGACCATAATGCTCGTAATTTTTTATTGGTTTCTCTGAAACAATTTCGACCTTCATGCTGGACAAACCAACCACTGCACTAAGCTCTTTTGCATCCCCCGTAACCGATGGACCATAGGGGGTCTCGTTCCTGGTTGAGTACCGGTTTATCTTGCTGATAAACCGAAGGACACCGGTCCTGTCCTGGTACTCCCAGTCCCGGTCCTGTGTTGCAGCGATCGCCTCCACCAGTTGGCCCTGGTCAACCTTTATAAAGTTCATATTGATCGCCACGGTGCATGAACTCTCTTTGACCTGCCAGGGGACCTCGCTGATCCTCTCCCATTTCCAGCTCCCGCCGTCACCAGCGTAAGAGTATAAGACCCCGTCTTCAACAAGATAATCGGCAAAAAAACCATCGGCAAAACGGAAAAACGGGTTCCCGGAACTCTGGGTCTTGATAAAGAGCCGGACATGCACTGATTGAGTATCTATGGGGCCACGGGTCTGGACCGTGTAGATGATGTCCCTCAGTGTATCTGAAACCGATACGGCCGTAATGTCGTGATGGCGGCTGAGTCTTTCGCTGGTCTCCTCTTCTATTGACCCCAGATTCATCGTGTCAAGCCGGGTGATATCAATATTGGTGCTGGAGGCGAGAAACCCAAAACGCGCTGCACGTGTGAGTGAATAGGCCAGCAAATCCTGGTCTCCCGGTTCTCGATACTCCAGGGTCCATACCTCCAAGGGATGGGTTCGTTTGACCTGATTGAGCAATACCGCGACGGTCTCGGTATAGGACAGGTCATCGCCTGTCCACCTTTCATACAAGTCGTTCTCAAAGCTGTAATGGGTACTAAAATCCTCAAACAAAACCGCATCAACGCTTTCGGCGCTCTGTTTGATCAGGTTAAAGCCCCTGTTCTGGACAATAAAGTAGTCCGGGTACCTCTTCCTGATCTTTTTGATCAGAGCGATCATCCCCTCTTTAGTTTCCTTGTGGATCTCGGTGGTATCGATCGTATCCAGGAATAGCCCATTGATTGGTCCGGGCAGAGAAGGGATAACCTTGTTTAGCACATAGTCGTGCCATTTTTCACTGTTGGCATTGACATAATAAGAACCCCAGTTCGGGTTCTGATCCGGCCCACCATCGCCGTTTTCATCAAAATACCACGAGGCGTAGCCTCCCGGGCCCTTACCGTCTCCCCTGATCAGCACGTCGCTTTCCCCGATGGACACATAGGCGATGACACGCACATTGTTATCCTGTAATTGCTTGAGATCTGCTGGACCAAAATTCCGTGAATCCAGAACCACCGTCTCATAGCGGAGCAGACCCTTGGAGGGCTTGCTTCCGTAATAAAGGCCAAAAGGGTCCCTGGCCATAAGATTCGACGGCCCAATCAAACAAAGAAACCCTATTAAAAGGCCCTGGATAACGATGGAACGAAATATCCGGTTCACGGCGCTTCTCAAAAACCTCTTGAAGATATTAGGCACCCTTTGGTCAAGGACAATTCATAACTTTTTTATAGCACCTTATCCATATCAATGCAATATTTTTCGGAATTTCCAAAAAATATGTATCAATTTCTCTCCATATGCCACGCCTCTCCCCTGGTTTTAGAGGCGTTACTATCTTCCCTTGTGGCCTTGGTGGACGATTATCCATGGAGCCATTTCCGCATGGCCGCGTTGACCTCCTCCGGACGCTCCATAGTGGTCAAGTGGCCGCAGTTTTCGATGACCACCAACTCAGAACCAGGAATCCTGGTGGCCATTTCAACGGACCATGCCACGGGGGTCAGTTGATCGTGACGGCCGCAAATGACAAGGGTCGGGCATAAGATGCCGGATAAATCTGCAAAATGATCCCGGCGTCTCATCATGGCCTGCTGTTGACGCAAGAATAAATCGGGTCCCACACGCTGCGCCATCGCCCTTATCTCGGAGACCAATTCCTGGTCGAAGAGCCTTGCAGGGTGGACAAATAGGGCCATCAGCCGGTCAACCACCTCCTCAAATCCACCTGTGTTCACAAGCCTGATGAGTTCCTGTCTCCGGGATGCCTGCTCCGGCAGGTCGGACCTGGCAGCTGTGTCAAGGAGTGCCAGTCGATCGATCCGCCCTGGTGCTTGAGCCAGGACCTCTAACGCGATATATCCTCCCATAGATAACCCGGCGAGGGCGAATCTTTCCGGTGCCTCGGCCAGAATGGCACTCGCAATCTCGCTCATGGAGTCATACCGGGTGTGTTGGTGTGAAACGCAGATGTCTGCAATGTCTGCCAGGCCCTCGACCTGATGTCCCCAGAGGGCATCATCGCACAAGAGGCCAGGGACCAGGATAAGCGGCACTCGATTCGTCATGGCGGTCATATCTTCGGCACCTCCGAACCGGGATTACATTCGACACCCTTATCGTATCGCACAAAAACCAATGGAGATTGTCTGATTTGGCGAAAGGGCAGCATAGGAATCCCATACCGCCACCTCACCGTTTTGAATCCTGGCAAAGGCGTAATTGGAGCACCTTTGGCAAAATCCTGTCTTTCCCTGATCTCCCATCACCAAACCTCCTTTTGCGGTTTCTGAGGGAATCCAGGCTTTCATTCCTCTCTGACCCTGTTCTACACCGCAAAGCCAGGGTTCGTCACATTTTGGGCAGGCGAGCAGACCTTGTCAGGTCCGGCCGATCAGAACCCGCATTCAAACAAAAAGGGGGTATGTCCTGAAATTGAGGGATCGGTCTTTGCCTTTACCAAGTCGCCTTGGTCTTTTAGAAAAAAATATTGTGTGCAAGATAGTCACAATCTTCCTGATGCGAACGGTAAAACTTGATTGAACGAGATACTGGATACTGGATATTAAGGGAGGTATTTTCCTTTGCGTTTTTATCCAGGATCAAGCATCCAGCATCCAGCATCGCTTACGTCAAAGCACCCAGTGGTAACAAAATCAAAACCTGTTGGGTTCTGGCTTGTCCGGGTTAGGGTGATAGGATTATTCTATCTCCTCGGCATATTTTCTATACAACCCCCGAAATTGGTGGTATGTCAGCCCCAGGATTTGGGCCGCCTTTCTTTGATTGTATCTTGCCTGTTTCAGTGCCCTGGCCAGGAGACGAATCTTGAGCCCTTTTACCGCCTCATCAAAGGGTTTACCCATCAGTTCCTCGACCGACGAGTGCTCAGACCGAGTGGCCTTTCCCTGTTTGGGTCTGGGAGCTTCGGCCAGGGGAGAACGGAACGGGTCAAATACGATTTCGGTGATCAGCGACGAATCAGATCGATACACTGCCCGTTCGACCAGGTTCTTGAGTTCCCGGACATTGCCGGGCCAGGAATAACGGGTAAGTGCTGCTTGGGCCTCGTTACTGAACTGGGGGATTTCTTCATGGCCCAGTTCAAAGGCCATCCGCGCAGCAAAATGGCGTGCCAACAGAAGGACATCCCCTTTTCGTTCCCTCAGGGGAGGCAAGAACAGGACTTCAAAAGAAAGCCTGTCCAGCAAATCCCGTTTAAATCGCCCCTCTTCAGCCAGGGACACCAGATCAGCATTGGTCGCCGCTATTATCCGGACATCCACCTCAATACTCTCCGAACTGCCCACACGCTCAAAAGACCCGTACTCTACCACACGCAGTATCTTTTCCTGTACCTCCATGGGGATACCGCCTATCTCATCGAGGAAAAGCGTTCCTCCGTCAGCGGCCTCAAACCTCCCGCTCCGCCTCTCTTGAGCCCCGGTGAATGCGCCTTTCTCATAGCCGAATAGCTCCGATTCAATAAGTGAAGAGCTCAGGGCCGAACAATTGATGGCCACAAACGGGCCTTGCCAGCGACCTGACAGAAAATGCAAACGAGATGCTGCCAGTTCCTTGCCGGTACCCCGCTCACCGATCAAGAGGACAGGTCGATTGATGGGGGCCACGCGGGAGAGTCGTTCCTGAAAGTCCAGGAAGGTATCCGACTGTCCCAGGGCCTCATCCCTTCCGGCAGGGGCCCCTGACCGGTCAGGTTGTGTTATGGATTCCCTCTCTTTTTTCATGGCAAAAAATCAAATTTGATGGCTTTCTTGACCAGTATCTAGTCATATATACCATACTATTTTCGCGTCTGTCAACCGCATAAGTGCCTAAAACCCCAGGGTTTTACAAAAAGATCGTCCCGCTGGCATGATTTCTGCTTTCCCTGGTGCCAAACCAATAATAGGGAGGTCGGATTATGGGAATATTTACCCGATTTCGTGACATCATCAATTCAAATATCAACGCCATGCTGGATAAGGCCGAAGACCCAGAAAAGCTGATAAAACTCATGATCCATGAAATGGAAGACACCCTTGTTGAGCTCAAGGCATCGTGTGCGGGGGTCATGGCCAACCGCATAAAGGCCCAGCGCCAGTTGGACCAGGTCCAGTCGAGGACAAAATACTGGGAGAATAATGCAGCGCTCGCGGTTCGCAGAGGCAGAGATGACCTGGCCCGGGAAGCCCTTATGGAAAAACGGAGATTCACGGGGGGGGAGGATTCGCTTGAGAAGCAGATAATGGAATTTAACGATTTGATTGAACAGTATCAAGAGGACATCAGGCAGCTTGAGGATAGGCTCACGACTGCCCGAGAAAAACGACGTGTCCTGGTTCAACGCCACCTCCGCGCAAAAAGAAAAAGGCACGCCCAGGAAGAAATCCGTCGAATGGATAGCGCCGAAACCCTGTTCAAATTCGAGCAATTGGAAAACCGCATCGAACGGATGGAGGCAGAAGCCGACTTGGTCAATTTTGGAAAAAAGCCGGCACTGGAAGATAAATTTGAGAACCTCCTGGTTGATGATGAAATCGAAAAAGAACTGCAAGATCTCAAATCCGCTTTGCAGAAGGATGATGCCTCTCCGGCCTGATCCGCAAAGGGGCCTGCCGAGTCCACAAATCCATCAGATTATCCCTTGAGAAAACAGAAGGGATAATGTAAGATGATCTGGAATGGCCCCATATCTCTGACGCAATCGGCGCCTACCCATCTCAGTAGGCGGTCCTTTTGATATCTTGTGGAGTTGAATCAGACATGCACGGACCACTAATGCTGGCTACCATTTTTGGAGGCGCCATCCTGATACTGGCGATCATCGGGAGTACAATCCTGATGGGGCTCAGGATCCTGAAAGGGGGGGTATCGCGCACCGACCAGAGAATCCAGGCCGAGGAGGCCAGGGTGATCCAAGAGATCTATCAAGGTCTTTCCCGCATGGAAAAACGGGTGGAAGCACTCGAAACCTTGATTTTGGATCATGAGAAGTAACATCTCAAAAGGCAAAGACCCCATACCTCAGCAGAATCCATTAACACCCACGGGGTCTTGAGAAGTTATTATGAGAGAAAGGAAAGCGGGCTATGAGAAAGTTCCGGAATATATTTCGCGGTGGGCTGTATCGATCCAGAAAAGGTGTCATATTGGGGGTGTGCAGAGGCCTTGCCGAATACTTCGATTTTTCTGTCTTTTGGACCCGGGTCATCGCCCTGGCATTGCTCTTTGTCAGCGGTCTATGGCCCACCATGATCATCTATTTTATTGCCGGCCTGCTGTTGAAACCAGAACCGGTCTTACCCATCGATGGGGAGGACGAACAGGAGTTTTATGACGGCTATGTTCACTCCCGAAAAGGGGCGGTTGATCAGTTAAAACGGAGATATGATAATCTGGAGCGCCGCATTCAGCATATGGAACATTCGGTGACCCAGAGAGAATTTGACTGGGAGCAGCGGCTCAACAGTTAGAACTTCCTCCTCTTGACTACCAGGGAGATCATGCGAAATAGTCAATATTATTGCGTAAATAAATATCAAAGATTCGCAGCACTCCTCACAAACCGCTCCAATATCTCATAGGGCTGAGCCCCCACGAGCGTCTTCCCGTTCATCATAAAGGTGGGGACCGCCGTTACCCCCTTTTCACGCGACCGTGCCCAGTCCGCATCCACGGCTTGCTTTAAGGCCCTTGTTTCAAGCACCTCTTCCGCCTCCCTGCCGGAAAGGCTTACCGATATGGCCATTTCCACCAGGTTGGGAATTTTTGCGATATTCTTGCCGTCCACAAAATAGGCGTGAAAGGCCGCCTTATGAAAGGGCTCCCCCTTGCCCTTCGACTCCGCCCATTTTCCCAGCTCCTGGGCCAGGCGGCTGTTGTAGGTCATCTTTCGATCCCCCAGGGGCAGTCCCTCCGCATCAGCCACCCCTCTGAGCCTAGCCATCATCTCAGGGATATTTACCATACGCCCTTTAAAAAGCTCTTCAAGGGACAACCCGTCTTCCGGTGTATCCGGGTGGAGGGGGAATGCAGTCCATTGGATCTCAATCTCATAGTTCTTTTGCAATCGATCAATACGCCCGGTAATGAAATAACACCAGGGTCAGATATAGTCGGAAAAGATCTCCAGTATTTCAGGTTGAGCCATACGCCTCCTCGGTGATGTTTGTTTGCATCAGTACAAAAGACCCATAATGATAGACCTCTATCTTATTTTCAGGATAAGAGAATCCTCCCGCCGTGTCAACGGGAAGGATGACTTCATCCCCAAATGGTCCTTGACACGAACCTGTGACCTCCCTATATTGCCCCCTTAACAAGCGGGCCGTCTTTGGCTCCATCAAAATGCCTGGCCCGGTTCACATCCTGTGTATTTACCCTTATTTCGTTGTTGATAGATAAAATACCCAGCCTGGTAAAATAACGGGCGGTGTCTTTTTTTGAAGGAGGAAACGGAATGTCACCACACATTTTTATACGGAGTTTTTTGTTTCTTATGCTGCTATGGCCTCTTGCGCCCGCCTGGGCCACCCAGAGCGTGGTGGTCGCTGATTTCTCCCTGGGCGTCAATGAAGATGGTATCCCTCACGGGTGGGAACTCAAAGAAAGATCAGGTGCCGCGGATTTTGCCATTATCACCGACGGCCAAATCTGCGCCCTTCGCCTGAGGAGCCAGGATACCTCATTTGCGCTTCAGAGGCGGGTGGACGTAAATCCTCAACAATATCCGCTGATTTCCTGGAAATGGAAGGTGACCAAACTGCCAGACGGCGGCGATTTCAGGAATTCAAAAACCGATGACCAGGCAGCGCAACTTTTCGTTGCCTTTTCCGATTCGAAGGTTATCTGCTATATCTGGGACACAAGTGCACCAAAGGGCCTAACAGATGATGCGTTTTCCCCCCCCTTTATGACCGTCAAGGCGATTGTGGTCCGCTCTGGGCCTGATGAAACCGGCAAATGGATTACCGAAACCCGAAATGCCTACGAAGATTACAGAAAGCTCTTTGGCCAGGAACCGCCACGGATCGCCGGCATCAGGATACAGATAAATTCTCAGCACACCGAGACCTCGGGAGAGAGTTTTTTCGCCGATGTGGTGTTTAGCCGGCGATAAATGCCAAGACCGCCAAACATGGCCTTTGCTTCCACCGAACCCCTACAGCCCGTCCTTGCTGAAGAAGATTTCACGGTCCTTTATGTGCGCCTGAATAAAGGAATCCAGATCCCTTTCCAGGTCTCTCATGTCGATCCCCTGTCTTTGAAGACGATTCAGGCTGTCCATGATTGCGTCAAATTTGTCTCTCCCCCAGGTCCTGATAAGATTGTCCCGGGTCTTGTCAGGATCGTCTCGTTTCAGAGTCTTTGCCGCCATTCTCTCCCCCTGCAGGCAAAAATAACCATAGAAATCCATTCTGTCATCAGGGCTGATTATAGGCCCAAATTGACAGCATGCGCAAGGGAAAAGCATAAAATCCAATTGCTTTGATTCTCAGATCTCAGGGACATTTTGATTGCACATCCCCGGACGACCCGAAAGACTTCTAACCAGATTCAGACACGAGACTGACACCCATCTCAATCTCGTACCACTGACCCGCCTCTGTCTCTACAAAACGCACACCTTGATGTCTTTTAAACAGCATACAGACCTTTTTCAGATCAGCGACCCTTTGACCCGGGAAAAAGGGGTCGTGATGAGATGGAAACACGATGGTGGCGCCAGACCTGAGCGCCACATCCACGGCCCCTTTCTCTCTACCGCTAAGAAGCTGGAGGATCAGGATCTGGGCCTTGCAGGTCTCCACGATAGAAAAAAGCGCAGGATCCGGGATTGACCCAAAGAGATAAAGCCTCAGATTTCCGGGAAACTGAAATATGTAGTTTATCTGCTCACCAGCAGGATATTTCCCCATGTGGGACAAGAGCTTTTCCCGGATCTGTTTGTCCTTTACACGGCTGAAGACCCTCTTTACCATCTCCAGAGATGAGATTTCGTCTGTGGGTTTGAGCCCAAGCTGTTCCGCGAAATAACGCCGGTTGTCAACGTGGATGGCCCTGAGCGCCTCCACAAGAATGTCGCCTTCCCTTAAGCTATCTCCAGCCGTAACGGCCCGTATCTGATCTTCCGGCACATTGAATCGCCTCTGGATGTTCTGGGCCACTTCATGGCTGCAAATAACCGTTGAACCAAGTCGATTGGCAAGACGGCCTACATCCAGGACGTGGTCAAAATGGCCGTGGGTGATGCAGATCAGGTCTGCCCTTTCGATCTGTCCGGAACGGATCGGTGCAGTTGGCGAATCATCGAGATAGGGATCAACAATTAGCACCTGGCCATTGGAAAGACGGATCTCAAAGCATGCAGTACCCAACCAGCGCATCTTGATTGACATATAAAATCTCCTTTAACCTGTGCCCTTAACCATCTCTGGTTACTTTTCGAAATAGACGGTATCCAGTATCATATTTAACAAACGCCACTTGTATCCTTTTACATTGGGCCGAAAATTGCTATAGATAGGCGGCGAGACAATCCCGACATAGTATGCCTTCTCCACCAGATGCCGAAAGAGCTTCTGAAAGGCGATCTTGCGCTCGGGGTCTTTCATGGCCGCATTGGCATCACTCAGTAGTTTGAGTAGTTCGGGATCCTGGTTGACCTTTTTCTCCTTGTCAAGCCACACCCCGGCCTGTGTCGGGTTCATGGGCGCGTTGGGGCCGACGTACTGAACCCATCCGGCAGGGTCATTAAAGTAGCTCAACGGAAGAGAGAACGGGATCTTATGAGCAATATAAAACCGTCTGATCCAGGTAATATACTCCAGCTTCTCGATGTTCATATTGACCCCGATCTTTGCCAGATCGGACTTGAGGATGGTGGCGATGCCAGCGTATGTTGCTGTGGTGTTATTGATGGTAAAGGTGATCGTTTTTCCGACCATTCCCGCCTCTTCCAGAAGTTGTTTTGCCTTCTCAAGGTCAAAGGGATACATGTAGTTGAGATCCTGATAGTAGTAATGGGCCACAGAGGCAGGATTTATCTTTGGCTTGACCAGGCCGTGGAAGACCGTTTTGCAGACCTTTTCGCGGTCCAGTGCATAACCCAGAATAGCCTTTCGCACACGGATATCATCCCAGGGAGACAGGGTCACGTTGGCCCCGAGGTTTAAGGCGTACGGGGATACGGGTGCCACCGAAACCACGAGGTTGGGATCGTTTTTCGAAATGAGGTAATGTTCGAAGCTTGCGGACAGCTCCATATCCAGTTCCCCGGCCCGGACCGCGTTATGCCGCGCCTGTGGATCACGGTACATCTTAAAGACCAGGCCATCGAGATACGGCAGCCCTTTTTCCCAATAATTTGGGTTACGTTTCAGATAGGTGGTACCGTCCTCATCCATGTGATCAAACATAAATGGACCGGTTCCAGCCGGGTGTTTGACCCAGTCCTTCCCATATTTCTTCACCACTATTGGTGAGATGAATTTCGGTTTGAAGATCCCCCCTAGAAAACTGGCGATAAAGTAACGGGGCCGTTTCAGGATGACCTTGCAGGTGTATTTATCCAAGACCTCTATCTTGGCCACGTTCATGCGGAAGCTCCTCATATAACTCTTGGTCTCCGGGGCCATGAGTCTCTCCACATTCCACTTAAAGGCCTCGGCATCCCAGTCCGACCCGTCATGGAATTTGACGCCTTTCCGGAGATGGAAGATCCAGGTCTTTCCATTGTCCAGGTATTCCCAGCTCTCGGCAAGTCTGGGTTCTATGGTCCCGTCGTTTCGCTCCCTCGCGAGATAATTGTACATCTGCTGGGTCGCCCAGATCACCAGATAGCCTTTTTGAGAATGAGGGTCTAGATACTTTCTGGCATCCCATTTGATGCCCACCTTGAGTGTCCCCCCATATTTTGAGGCACTCGCACTGGTAAGGGGATAAATCACAAATATAAGACACAAAAGCATGAGAAAAAGTACAAATGGAGTGTAATACAGGTCGTTTTTCATGATCGCCTCCCTTTCTCGAAGGGCCTCCCCAGGGGCCTCTTCCTTCTAAAGATGAATAAACAGGGCAATCCCCCAATCCAAGATCCAAGATCCAAGATGAAAGTATATCACCTCCCTTTCTTACCGGATCAGATGACAGGCCACATGATGGCCTGGTGTCGCTTCCTTGAGTTCCGGCCGTTTTACCTTGCAGTCATCCCTTACATAAAGACAGCGTGTGTGAAAGGTACACCCACCGGGCAATTGCAGGGGGCTTGGGACATCCCCCTTGACGAGAGTCCTCTCTTTCCGCAGACGCGGATGGCTGACTGGGGCTGCAGAGAGCAAGGCCTCCGTATACGGATGCATGGGTTTCTCGAAGAGCTCTTCGGTCTCGGCCAGTTCCACTATTCTCCCCAGGTACATGGCGGCCACTCGATCACTGATGTGCCGGACAACCCCAAGGTCATGGGAGATAAAGAGATAGGTAATACCCAATTGTTCTCGAATCTCTTCCATGAGGTTAATGATCTGAGCTTGGATCGATACGTCCAAGGCTGAAACCGGTTCATCTGCCACGATAAGACTGGGGCGAAGAGACAGTGCCCTTGCGATCCCCACCCTCTGTCGCTGCCCCCCCGAGAACTCATGGGGATAACGATAGTAGTGGTGTTGCGTGAGCCCCATAAAATCTAGGAGTTCCATGGCATGCTCTTTCGCCTCCTTGCCTTTCATCAGGCCATGAGAGATAAGGGGTTCTGAAATGGCCTTGCCGATACACATCCTGGGGTTGAGGCTGGCGTAAGGGTCCTGAAAAATGATCTGTACCTGCTCTCTATATCTGAGGAGTTCCGATTCCCGGAGTTCTGATATGTCCTTCCCCCTGAATAATATGGTCCCCTCAGTAGGCTCCAGAAGTCTCAAGATAAGCCTTCCGACCGTAGTCTTTCCACAGCCGCTCTCTCCTACCAGCCCAAAGGCCTCCCCGTCTTTGATATGAAAGTCCACTCCATCCACAGCCTTTACCCGGAGCTTTGGGCCACGACCGCGCCACCCTCTTCTGATGGGGAAGTGTTTTTTGAGAGAACAAGCTGAAAGGATGGGTTGCTGCTCTTTATTAGACATAAAGCCAACACCTCACCTGGTGGTCAACCGCCACAGAGATCATCGGCGGGAAATCTTCCATACACCGCCCCACAGCGCAACTGCACCGGGGGTGGAACCGGCATCCGGGTGGAGGACTTACCATGTCCGGAATAGAGCCGGGGATCGGGGTGAGTTTCCCCTCACGCCTGGCCATGGCAGGGAAGGAATTCATGAGACCAATGGAATATGGATGCATAGGTTCATCAAAAAAGGTCTCTCCTTCGCAGGACTCCACTACGTTTCCAGCATACATCACCGCAATCCTGTCTGCCATCTCGGCAACGACCCCCAGATTGTGAGTAATCAGGAGGATTGCGGTATGAGAGTCTCTTTTCAGGGCCTTCATCAATTCCAGGATCTGGGCCTGGATGGTTACATCAAGGGCCGTGGAAGGTTCATCTGCAATGAGAAGCGAGGGGTTGCACGCCAGGGCCATTGCAATCATGACCCGCTGTCTCATCCCCCCGGAATAACGGTGGGGATATTCCATGACCATCCGCTCGGGTGAAGGGATCCCCACACCGCGGAGTATGGAGATACTCTCGTCGATTGCCTGTCTTTTTCGCATGTTCCGGTGTATCCGAAAGGTCTCAGAGACCTGGTCCCCCACCGTATAGACCGGGTTCAGAGAGGTCATGGGGTCCTGAAAGATCATGGATATCTTGTTGCCCCTGATCTCCTGGCGGAGTTGGTCGGCCCGGAAACTGACGAGGTCCTGGCCCTCAAACAGGATCTTTCCTGCAACAATTCTCCCGGGTGGATCCGGAATCAGACGCAAAATGGACTTTGCGGTAACCGTCTTGCCGCAACCACTTTCTCCCACCAGTCCCACGGTCTCACCGGGCCTGATTGTGAGATCAACCCCGTCCACGGCCTTTACCACACCCTCTTCGGTAAAAAAATGGGTCTTCAACCCGTTGATCTCCAAAAGGGTCTGTGTCATTGCTTGAGCCTCGGGTCGATGGCATCACGAAGCCCGTCCCCGAGCATATTGATGCTCAGAACGGTGAGCAGTATCGCAACGCCTGGAAAGATTCCCAGCCAGGGATTAAGCTCCATTGTGGTCAGGGCCTCCCTGAGATCCGACCCCCATGAGGGTGTGGGGGGTTGTGTGCCCATACCCAGAAAACTCAGGCTGGCCTCAGCGATGATGGCAACCCCAACGGAAATGGTCACCAGGACCATCACAGGCGCTATACAGTTGGGGAGGATGTGGTAAAAGAAGATCCGCCACGGCCTGAGCCCGAGTGCCCTTACGGCCTCTATGTACTCATTTTCCCTCAGCGAAAGAACGACTCCCCTGACCAGCCGGGCATATCGGGGAATATAGACGATGGTCAGCGCTACGGCCACATTGGAGGCACTCGGATTCAGCACCACCATGATCATAATAGCCAGAAGAAAGACGGGAAATGCCAGCATCAGGTCCACTACCCTCATAATAATCTGGTCAATCCATCTTCGATAGTATCCCGAAATGATCCCTATGGGGATACCGATGAGAGAAGCCGCCACCATTGATATCATCCCGATGGAAAGCGACACGCGGCTGCCATATATCACCCGGCTCAGGACATCCCTCCCCAACATGTCGGTCCCCATGGGATGGGCCATGGACGGGGGCCTGTACTGCATGTCATCAAACATCCTGTTGGGACCGTAAGGCGCAAGAATGTTGGCAAAGATGGCCACAAAGATCATAAACAGAAAGGTGATCAGCCCAAAGACCGCCGTCTTCCGCTTAAAAAGCCTTCTGAAGATAATGCCAACCATGCCTCGTTTTCTCATTCTCAGCGCAGCCTGATCCTGGGGTCCAGGAAGGTGTAAACAATGTCCACAAGCAGATTGGCCAACAAGAAGCCAGCGGCCGAAATGATCACAAACCCTTGCACCACCGGGTAATCCCTCTGCAGTATGGAATCGATACCCAGGGATCCGATGCCCGGGAGGGCAAAGAGGCTCTCAACGATGATGGCACCACCGATCAGATACCCGACCTGAAGTCCGATGACCGTGACCGTTGGGATGAGGGCATTTTTTAGGGCATGTTTGTTGATCACCCACCATTCGCTCAGACCTTTGGCCCTTGCCGTATCGATATAATCCTGTCTGATGACCTCAAGCATGCTGTTTCGAATCAACCGGGTAAACATGGCCATCCTGGCTGCCCCCAAGGTGATGGCAGGGAGGATCATGTGCCTGAGATTCGCCCAGCTGCTATCTGACAAAGGGACAAAACTGGTGGCAGGAAGCCATTGCAGCTTTAAGGAAAAGACGATCAACAACAGGGCGCCGAGGAAGAATTCGGGAAGAGAGATGCCCAGCATCGAAATCGTCATCAGGGAGTGGTCGTGCCAGGAGTTGGGCTTGACTGCCGACACGATCCCGAAGGGAACCGAAAACAGGATGGCAAAGGCCAGCGCCAGGACCAGCAACTCGACGGTAACCGGAAGACGCTTCAGGATCTCATCGATAACCGGATCCTGGGAGATCAATGAATTCCCCCAGTCACCCGAGATGATCCCCTTAAGCCATATAAGATATTGAATCACGACGGGCCTGGTCAGGCCCATTTTGTCTTTATACTGTTGGGCAAGTTCTTCTGAATAATCCTCGGCCAGTATGGTGAGAATCGGATCGCCCGGGATGGCCCGGACCATCACAAAGACCACCAGGGTGATTCCGAGAAAAGTGGGAACAAGGATCAAAACCCGGCGAATAACAAAGGATGGCACCGATTATTCTCCCGACCAGGCCGATGAGGTCTTCTCTAAGGTTATGAAACGGCGCACGCGTAGATCTTGTGCGCCAAGAACTCCGGGGAAACCCGGGCAATTTGAAAACCCGGGCGGGCCAGCACCTCCCCGATTCTTGACTCAAAAAGCCCCTGGTCAACAGGTTTGCCCTTGAGGGCCTTTTCAATCTCGTGGATGGGTGAAGTGGGTCTCAAGGGGGAGGCGTGGATAGTGCCGGAGATGATGATATCCTCGATTTGATCGTCCTTTTTCCAGACGATGATCCGCATAAAGGGACCCTGGAGAACCTTGAACTGGATCATCTTTCGTTTTGCGTCCGGAGGGATTTCACCAGGCCTGTTCTCAGCCCGCTCCATAAAAAAATCATCACTCGTATACTCGCTCTCCATTTCCCTGTAATAGGTGTTTTCTTTATCTGTCAGTTCGCCGGGAGACAATTTTACCTGGAAGACATCCTCGATCCGATCCCTATAGATATCCCTTATTTCATCCAGGTCGATATCTCTCCCCACCACCTTTTCGAGATAGGTTATTCTCTCCTGAATGCTCTTTGCCTCCTTATCCAAAAACTTCTCGGGGGGGGCCGGTATGGCCTTTGCAATCAGATGAACGTCGGGCTCCTTTACCTGGATTCCCGAACCCATCTGGATCGCCTTTTCTTCGAAAAAACAGGAAGAGGGACCGATCTTTCTCCATGCCCCGTCAGGGCACCTGACCTCCACATCGTTTAGTGGCCTGAACCGGCACTCGATGCCAAAGTAATTCGAGATGCCCCTGGCAACTGCGGTAAGGGTCTTTTCAAACATCTTTGGCACGTCCTGCGGGACCTTTGGATTGGCCCTCTTCAGATGGAGAAAGGTGAAGATATACCCTGTGTCGCCAAAGATGGGACCCCCGCTGGCGATGACCCGACAGACCGGGATGCCTTTGCTTCTGCAAAATTCCAGGTTGATCTCCTTCTGGGGGTCGTTAAAGAAATTGAGGACCAGGCTGGGTATCGGAAACCGGCAAAAGCTGACCGTCTCGGGCGCAATCCCCTCGCTCACAGCCCGCATCAGGACCGGTCTGTAGATCGCGGTTTCGGCATAGCTCAACCGGTCAATCTCCAGGAATCTCCATCTTTCCATGGTATCACCTGGTGTATCTCCCATTCCTAGAGCCCCAATTCCTTTGCGATGATAATCCGCTGGATTTCCGATGTCCCCTCGGTTACGGTATAAAGCCTGCCATCGCGCCAAAATCTCTGGATGGGATATTCCATCATGTAGCCGTACCCGCCGTGGATCTGCATGGAAAAGGCCAGGATCTTCTGGAGGATTTCAGCGGTAAAGAGTTTGACCATGGCAGCCTCCTTGCGGACCTTTTTCCCCTGATCGTACATCCTAGCCACCCGATAGGTATAACTCCGCATGATATCAATGTATGTGGCCATCTCTGCCAGCCTGAACCGGGTGTTCTGGAATTGGACGATGGGCTTTCCAAACTGGACCCTTTCTTTGGCATATTGCGCTGTCAGGTCGTATGCCGCCTGGGCCGTCCCCGTGCAACGGGCACCATAGGTGATACGGCCTGAAATAAGGGTGTCGGCCAACTGATCAAACCCGCCCCCTTCCCTCTCCCCGATCATATTGCGGGCCGGGACCCTGCAATCCTCAAAGACCAGTTCGCCCGTCTCGGCGGACCGGTTTCCCACCTTGTCCAGCTTTCTGGACACCGTAAACCCGGGAGTGCCCTTCTCAACAATAAACAGGTTGATCCCCACACCCCGTCTGGTTGGGTCTGTATAGGCCGCCACGATGACATAGTCACAAATGGGGCCGTTGGTGATAAACATCTTGGTGCCGTTGATCACATAGCTTTCCCCGTCACGCACTGCCCTTGACTGTATGGAGGCGGCATCCGATCCGACGTTAGGCTCTGTCAGCCCAAAGGCCCCGATCTTTTCACCCCTTACCGCCGGGATCAAGAATTTCTCTATTTGTTCCTCGGAGCCAAACTGGTAGATGGGCTGGGTGGCAAGACCGCTCTGCGCCATCAATGCGGCAGCGATCCCTGCATTTACCCTGTTGACTTCCTCTACCATAATGCACTCTGTGATCTTATCGCCGCCCCCGCCGCCCAGTTCCACCGGATATCTCGGACACAGGAATCCCTGATCCCCCATCTTTTTAAACAGTTGTCTTGGGAATGTGTGTGTCTCCTCTGCCTCGTCCACCAGGGGGGCAATCTCCTTTTGTGCAAAGTCTTGAATGGCGTCACGAAAGATACGGTTTTCTTCTGAAACTTCAAAGTCCATCATAAGGCCACACCTCATTCTCCCTTAAATTCCGGTTTTCTCTTTTCAAAAAAGGCCCTCATTCCCTCTTCGCGATCCTTGGCGGTGAAGAGGAGACAGTCGGCCAGGGTCTCATAGGCCATACCCGCCCCCAGACCGGTCTCCTGGGACACATTGATGGCCTTTTTCGCCCATTTGAGCGCGAGAGGGCTCTGTCTGGTCATGCGTCTGGCCAGGGTCATCACGGTCTCCTCCAGTTTGTCCCCGGCGACCACCTGATTGACCAGCCCGATACGGAGTGCCTCTCCTGCGTCAATGGTGATTCCGGTAAGGATGAGCTCCTTTGCCTTGCCGGGCCCCACAAGCCGGGGGAGCCTTTGGGTCCCCCCGCTCCCGGGTATGATGCCCAGGAGCATTTCGGGTTGCCCGAACTTGGATGACTCCGATGCAATCCGGATATCACAGGCCATGGCCAGTTCAAGCCCTCCCCCGAGACATAGGCCGTCGATCATGGCAATTACGGGTCTGTCCGAATGCTCGAATCTCGTATAAAAACTGCCTCCCAGGCTTGATGTAAATGCCTCCATCTCCAGGGGCGAAAACCTCGAAAGCTCGGTAAGATCAGATCCTGCCATAAAGCTTTTTCCCCCGGCACCTGAAAGGATCATCACCTTTATGGATCTGTCCCCTTCTGCATCCTCCAGTGCCTTGACCATCTCCAGCCGGGCCGCCCGGTTGAGGGCATTTCTCTTCTCCGGTCTGTTGATGATGATACGGGCTATGCCATCTTCCTTCCTGTAGATGATGTTTTCAAGGTCCATAGATTCCCCCTGTCTTTAGATCACTATATTCCTTCCCTTCAATAACCTCTCCTCCCTCAGATACATCCCTTCGGGGTCCACCCGGTCCCGCAATACGCGCAATTCCTCCTGGGTGGGGGGTTCAAGACATCTCACCTCCTCATGGACCTTCAGGTCCCACTGAACGCTTTCTTTTATCTCCTGAACCGATGTCATGGGGTGATAACCCATGAGCACCATCTCGCCCTGCCCGTCAAAACAAAAAAGACCCAGGGTGGTCACCACCGCATGGGGACCCGTGTTGGGTCTCAGACCGGATGTCAAGCGATCGTCCTTCCCCTTCAGGTAGCCAGGGGTAGTAACAAAATCGACCGCTTCAGGAAACCGTCTCTTATCATGTTCAAGCACGATGATGGTCCTTTGTGCCAGGCTCCCAAAGTCGCAGGCCCCACCGCTCCCCCCAAAACGTATCACGGGCGATGTGTAATCACCGATACAGGTCGTATTGATATTGCCGTAACGATCAACCGAGGCCGCCGACAAGAGCGCCATGTCGGCCCTTCCACCATGAAGGACCATCCCGAGTGTATCAAAGGAGTCCCCCAGAAGGGCCGAACTCGAATTCACCACCGGGTCGGCCGTAAAGAGGGGGATACGATCAGGGATTTTGTCCACGACCGCCCCCCCTTCATAACAGATCGTGATCCGGGGGGCGTGGAGAGACTTGGCCAGCAGCGATACGATGATGGGCCATTGGGTGCCAACCATCAAGACGCTCCCATCCTCTATCAACTTTGCAGCAGACACAATCATCTGCTCGACTGCCGTAACCCGCCCCCTTCTCTCAGACATAAGGCACCCCAAAATGAGTGGTGAGTTTACCGTAGGACACGGGGTCCGCCTCGGACCTCTCGGGTCGAAGCGCCTCCATCCTATCCGCTCCAAGCAACTCCAGATAATCCTTTCGGTCTCTCGTGTCATAAACCCACTTGTTCATAAAATCTCCAAAGAGCTCCTCGGTACACGTCTCCTGTTCGTAATACGCGTTATAGGGCCAGTCCATATCATAATACCCGGCCATGGGGGCAGGATGGCTTCCCCAGGGTTCTTCTACCACGGCGCTCACCCGAAACGCCGGCACAAGGGTGCGGTTGGGGTCTCGGGTAACGACATCGGTATCGACGATCTCCTCGGCGCAGATGATGAGCCTTTCGCAGCTCTGCAAACCGTAACGAACCTCCCCCAACATCCCCCATGCCTGGGCATTACCATAGGGGTCACATCTTTGAACCTGCATGACGCCCACGTTGTGCTTGATCGGCGGGACCAGACAGACCCGCTCACCGGTAAAGGGTGACGTTTCAAATCTCAGCCTGTTCTTGACCCCGGAATCGGTTTGTTCCCAATCAAAGCCCGACCCCAGCATGGTCTTGGTCGCAATATAGGGGAGATCCAGTGCGCCTGCAAAATAGGCCAGGTTCAGGGCCAGGATCGAATATTCCTCTATCTCGATCTTGTGCGGAACCTCCTCCTTTACGGCGCGGACAAAACAGTGCGCCGTGGTGGGCAGGGGATTCCACGTAAAGGCGGTGATCAGGTGGCGAACCACCCCTGCCCCGATCATCTGATCTACGGGCATCAAGGCCGCGCACTTCGAGACCGTGAGATCTCTCTTGCCCTGCCTGATGATCTCATGGACAGCGGCAAATGGCTCCTGCTGGATAAATCCTCCCAGATAGAGGACATCCCCGTCTGCCACAAACCGGGCTATGGCCTCGGACATGGGCATGAGTTTTTTAACGTTCCCCATATTCGACCTCTCTAGCCTTTATCTTATTCGTATCAATCTAGCCCTTTTGTAACACTCTAAGCCGTTTGAAACCCGGCCAATGGGGGTTCCGAACCCCCATTGCCCTGCCCGAGTGCCTGTTTTTAAAATAGCGTAACATCTCAAAAAACAGGGGCAAAGGTGTGGCATGGGGGTCTTTTTTTCTTC
>CAZXCQ010000022.1:0-34340 GCA_964639275.1 uncultured Desulfobacteraceae bacterium
TGGCAACGCCTTCGACAAAGTATGCCCTCAAGGCCTCGTACTGTCGATGGGTGGCGTTTTTAGGTTCCAGGAAGAACCGGGCCCATTCTGTTAGTTGCACTGGTGAACTAGGTATCATATATCCACTATGTCATAAACAATCTCTTTTGTAAAGAAAAAAATGCACTGCTCATGAAATAGCTTGAATGTAGTGTGGTTTAAGGTTTATAGTAGTACAATATATCCGGTACTAAATGCAGAGAGTCATTTTAACTCATTGGCTAATAGGTTTTAAGTTAGTAGTACATATAACATATGTTGGACTTAAATACAGCCTGGAATTCTGATTTATCGCTCTCATTGTTAGGACATCTCGATTCCGTGGGAATCCAGGTTAGAGGATCGCCGGCGGAAATCCCGAACCTTGCTGCCTAAACAGGAATCTGCCGAACTTTCACCTATTACGCTGCGAGAAGATGACGACCACCTCGTGGTTGATTTGGGCATTCGAGAAAGATCGCTCATACTTTGCCGTCGAGACCCTCTGCAGATGAAAACAGTGTTGCTATCGATGTTCAACAGCGGTCTTTTGTCAACGCGTCAAGTGGCTGAGGCGATTGAGTTGACCCCGTCCCATACGGCGGCCTTTGCCAAACGACCCCAGGAGCAAGGTGCGCTGAGTGTGTCGGATCGAAGCGGGCAACCCCCTGAGTGATGTGAAACGGTGCGGACGACCCCGCCGCATTTCCGAAGCATCTCGGATCAAGACCATTTCCGTTTACTGTCACTGTCAGCACACGCCCCTACTTCCCGGGGTTCACCGCTGGTCATTGCGTGATGCACAAAGGTTTTTCAAAGAACCCCCTGATCTCATCGGAGAGCCCATCAGCTGCGCAACCATCCACCGGATTCTCATGGAGCACTCCCTTCGACCCCATCGGCGCAAATACTACTTGCAGATCACCGATCCGGATTTCTTTCCCAAGATGGAGCATATCATTGGGTGTTACTCCAACCCTCCGGAGAATCTATATTGTTTCGATAAATGCACTTGCATTCAAGCCCTTAACCGTATCACCCCCACCTTGCCCCCAGCGGCTCATCAGCCCGCTTTCGAGGGCTTTGACTATCGTAGAAATGGCACAACCGACCTGCTCGCCTTTCTCAATCCGACCACAGGCAGGGTCTACGGCCAGTGCACCGACAACCATGATCGGCATACGCTGTGCCGCGTCCTCTCGTCCCATGTTCGAATGCATCCCCCTGACTCCGTTCTGCACTACATCATGGATAATCTCAGCACACACTACCGCGATGATTTCTGCCGGAAAGTGGCCAATCTTAGCGGCGTACCCTATGTGCCCCTCAAAACAGGAGTCCAACGCCGCCAATGGCTCCAATCACCGCACAAACGCATTGTTGTTCACTTCGTGCCTTTCCACGCTTCCTGGTTGAACATGGTTGAGATATGGTTCGGCATTCTCAAGAACAAGTGCCTCAACTACGATCATTTCAGCTCGGTTGCAACGCTCCGGGAAACCATCATGACCTTTATCGACACATGGAATGATTTCTACGCTCATCCCTTTACCTGGTCCTACACCGGAGAGGGATTGCACCGAAAAGCCGTTCGTCGTTTCTGCCTGTTGCTCTCTATCGAGACTCCTCAAATGGACTGTAAGTTCCTTACTCGTCAGCTTTTTCTCATGAGCAACATCCCCGAAAATTATCTTGGACTTATACCCGTGGCTGATTGGCTTCGGCTGATCGACCTTGCCACCGAGAAACGAGACTACATCCTGAACATCCTTCAATCCGACCTTAGTCCCAAACGCCAACAACAGGCGCGGGAGGCTTATACTCGGTTCGTAGAAAAGGTCATCAGTGGCTCACGGTTTATGGCCAGAGCCGCCTAAAAGCATATAGCATTGCCAAAAAATATCAAATTGCCAAAAAAACAACACACAATTTATGAGACACGAAACTATGTTGTCCCACTATGGGATTGTGGCGGACCCGGCAAGGGTTGGGGATCCCAATCGAAAGGGTAGTGTGGAAAATGGTGTCAAACACACACAGGACACTGCCTTGAAGGGGAGGAAATCCGAGACGATACAATCCCAGAATGAATGGCTGAGGCATTGGGAGGAGCGCTGGGCGGCGCAACGGATTCATGATCGGAGCAAACGTCAGGTAGAGGAGATGTTCAGGGAAGAAAAACCGTATGTGTTGCCATTGCCTCTGATGCCGTTTGTGTATTTTCGTCAGGAAACCCGGAGAGTTTATGACGACGCTACGATCCAGGTGGGCAACTGTTACTATGCGGCAGGCCCGGCACCCCTGTACAGCGAGGTGGCGGTAAGGATCTATGACAAAGAGATCGAAATCCTGGACTTGCATCGGATGGAGGTTATCCGCCGCCATCGAAGAGGCAAGCGCCCGGGGTCTTTGATGATGGCGCCAGGGGATCGGATCTTCAATCCGTCCCGGGAAACGGACAGGTTGCTTTCTCAGGCCCAGATGATTGGCCCGCACACATTTTCCCTGTGTGAAAGGTGGTTTAACGAAGAAGGTCGCAGCGGCCAGCGCCGTATGTATGGCCTGTATCCGGCCCGGTACGTGGAGAAAGCGGCTGAACTGGGATTGGCAAACGGCTTGAACAGTTCCAAGGCACTGCGACGGATGGTGGAGAGCATGGCAGCGGAGGCCGATGAAAGAAAGGCTGACCCATCCGGGTTCACGCAGGCGCATCCCTTGATTCGATCGGGACAAGACTACGCCGCCTTCTGGGAGGCGCATGCCGCTGGGGGCTCTTCCCGGGAAGACCCCATTTGTTCCGAATCCAATATCATCTCCCGTGAACAACTGCAACAGATCGCGCACCAGGCAAATTGGCTTAAGGTGATAGATGTCTTTGGGCTCGAAGTGGATCCCAAGCGAAGCCGACGGGATGATGAGATCTGGATCAAATCACCCTTTACACAGGAAGAGAAGGCGTCGATGCACGTCAGCCTCTCGGCCTCCGGCTCGTAGAGCCTACGCCTCGGAAAGAGAACGTCTTCAAGGACTTCAGCAGCGGCAAGGGCGGCGGCATCATCCAGTTTTGTCGGGATATGCTGCATCAGCAGGGCCAGGAAATGACCATGTTCCATGTGGCCCGGTGGATGGTGGCTGAAGGGATCTCCACGGAAAATCATCTCAACGCCCCATCGGTGATCAGGAACCGCCAGGTTGAGAAAACCACCAACCACCCCATAAAAATCGATTTACCTCGGTATCTGCGCCCGGATCATCCGCAATGGCGCCGTCGGGGCATATCCGCTGAAACCTGTCGTTACCTGGGATGCGGTTTCCTGCCTCAGCGGAGATGGGCAAAAACAGCCTTGCCTCTCAACTCCCGGCTGGGCTTCCAGGTTCGCGGCATAAGAGAAAACGCCAACGGCTTTCAGCCGGTTATTCTCAGTCATACCCGACGGGCACTGACCCGGGAGCAGGAAGATTCCCATGGAAAATACTTGGAGTTATCCCTTCAAAAAAAGCTGGGAGCTCTACAACCAGGATCACATCCTGATGGATGAAGAAGCCTGGCGTCAAGCCAACACCTTCGGCCTGATCCTGGTCGAAGGGTTTTTCGATGTGGCAAAGCTCGTGGAAGCCGGTTGCCGCAATGTCGTCGCGTTAATGGGAAGTGCCATCTCTGCACAACAGATCGAGCGGTTGCTCTGGATGTAGGCCCGGGTGCGGTTCCCTCACATCCTCCTCTTTCTGGACCGGGATCCGGCAGGACAGAGAGGGATGTTGCAGGTTCGAAAGCAATTAGCCCCCCACGGCCTCTCTGTCACCGTGTTTGACTGGGACCCGGCAGACATGTCGGTGCAACAGCTTCGCACCCTGCGAAGACATGGGATACTTTGAACAGCACTCAGGATAAAAAAGAAGAAAGAACCTCTTCGAGGCCACTCAACTCAAGCGGAGGAAAGAACTCAACAAGCTCTTCTCAGAAACCGATCTCTTGGTCGTCGATGATTTGTTCCTGCGTAAGAAAGT
This sequence comes from uncultured Desulfobacteraceae bacterium, assembly GCA_964639275.1. Lineage (GTDB taxonomy): Bacteria > Desulfobacterota > DSM-4660 > Desulfatiglandales > Desulfatiglandaceae > CAZXCQ01. The sequence goes on from CAZXCQ010000022.1 coordinate 4,027, forward strand.
CCCCGAACAGGCCGCTGACGATCTGCTCGATATCATCCTCAATCGGTATGCTTCAAGAAGAAGCACCCTCCTTACATCAAATCGACCGATCGAAGACTGGGGCAAGCTCCTCAAGGACAATGCCGCCTCTTCGGCCATCCTCGATCGCCTCCCTCATCGGGGCAGACTCCTCAAGTCCCAGGGAAAGAGCTATCGCCTTAAGGAGGCCGCTCTCAGGCTATCGCAACACAGACCCAAAAACCACGATGAAAAAGGAAATACTATGGACCTTTCCTCTCAACATTAGTACACTAAATTCTGTCGCCAGGGTGGGGCATTTTGAAGTGGCCATCGGGGATCAGAAAATGCCGGGACACGGACGTGGATGTGATTTTTGAGATCATTAACGATAGTGAAAAGGCATACGAAGGCGTGATACCAAAATGACTGTCGGCATGATCCGTATATGGGAATGGATGAGTTGAGACATAAGATAGAAGCTGGGGTTCTCTTCTGGGGGTATGAGGAGGAAGGCGTCATGGACATTCAGGACAAGGACGATGTGGCACTTATCCGTCATGCCTATGTCCACACATCGAAAAGGAACCTCGGGATCGACAAAAGGCTTCTCCGGTTTTTTGAATCCACAACCGCCAAGCCCATACTCATTGGAACATGGACTGCCGCTAGCTGGGCAATTGCTTTTTATGAAAAAAATGGTTACAGGCTCTTAGGGCCCGGCGACAATAACCAATTGTTGAGAAATAATCGACCATACCTAAACGTCAGCAGGAAACATCCGTTGTTCTTGCCCATGCCCGATGGGGAAACCTGTGACAGGTATAACGCCACGCAACCTGTATTATGGCTATGTCTTGGTTTTCGCAGGATTTGCAGTTCTGCTTTCCACATATGGCATGCTTTACTCCTTTGGGATTTTTTTGAAACCACTACTGGAGGATCTTGGGCTGAGCAGGGCATCTGTGTCCGGGGCTTATTCTCTGTGCTTTTTTCTAAGCGGCGCCCTTGCCATGGCTGCAGGATGGCTGAATGACCGAATTGGTCCAAGAATGGTCATATCGTGCTCGGGTATACTGATTGGCTCAGGGTATCTTCTCCTGTCGCGAATCAACAACAGCATGGAACTGTATATTTGCTACGGGCTGCTGGTGGGTACCGGTATGAGCGGCGGCATTGCGCCAGTGCTCTCCACAATCACCAGGTGGTTCAAGACGAATAGGGGCCTGATGACAGGCTTTGCCATCGCAGGTGTGGGAACGGGAACTCTGATTGTCCCCCCTATTGCCAACGGACTCATTTCTGCATATGGATGGCGATTTTCCTTCTTCCTTCTTGGAATGATCCTCCTATTCATGATCGTCGGGCTCGCACAGCTTTTTGTAAGGGATCCCATGAGCAAAGGTTTAGTCCCATATGGGGCTGAAAGGCCTGTAAACGAGTTGGGTGACTGTGGATCAAACGGTATTTCTCTTCGCGACGCCTACCGTGACACTCAGCTTTGGATACTCTTTGCGGTATATGTTTTTTCTGGCTTCGTCATCCAAATTACCCTGGTAAATATTACCATCTACGCCATATCCTCGGGAGTCTCGGCACGTTCGGGTGCCATGCTCCTATCCTTTATAGGCGTGGGGAGTCTCGTTGGCAGGATTTTCGGGGGTGCTGTCTCTGATTGGTTTGGAAGTAAATCGATGATGATTACGGCGTCGCTATCAATGGCGATCCTGTTTTTCTTGCTTCTGTTGTCACGCAATACGCTGGTACTCGTGCTGTTTGCCGGATGTTTCGGCTTGGTGTATGGCGAGATTCTGTGCATGATGCCGATTCTGCCTGCTGAATTATTCGGTTTGATGAATCATGGAGCGATTTTAGGGGTCGTTACCTTTGCAAGCACGCTGGGTGGCGCACTCGGTCCTGTGGTTGCCGGCACCATCTTTGACAACTACGGAGGATATGAAATGGTTTGGATCACCTGTCTTGGCGTTTCAGTTGCGGCAATTGCTTCGTGTATATTCATAAGAAAAACCTGAGGCAGTCTATCTGCCGCTAAAACGCTAAAGATTGCATGCGGAATATAGCCCAGCATCTTCCTTGGTAAGAATCTATGAAAAATCTGCTTCACTCCGCATACAATATTTAGCGTTAGCTGCCATAGGCGTTAGCGTTGAGCACCCTGTAGGACCCCAAGAAAAATCTTTGCAACTTTGCGAGAGGCTTTTTAGTTGCAGTTGCGCCGCCTTAGTTGAATTATCCGCCTGTGCCAAAGGAACTACCTTCTGAATATCTCAAACATTCAACACCATCGAAAGATTGAGCTATCTGCCATGTCGATCAGGCTTTCGATTGTAAAATAGCATGGAATATCAGTTAGATGCATAATCATCTGCCAATGGCTAGTACTGGTGGGGGTGGGGGGAATCGCTCTTACAAATCAAACTGAGGATTTGATTTTGAAGGCTCCGAAGGAAGCCAAACTGCGAAACCAATGGGTGACCCATTGAGGTCTTAATTCCATGAGTTCATTTCACCTTTTCAGGTCAATCACCGGGGAGCCGTGAAACGCATCAATATCCTCGATTTCAATGATGTTTTCTTTGGCAGAGATGATTTTACATCGACTCACACCGATCAAATTGGGACGTACCGGGGAATGGGTAGCAAAGACCCCCGTTAGAGGATTCTTCACGTTCCCCCTGGGGTGAACCTGCAAAATAGACCGTTTCTTCGGAGTGTCGTTACGGTCAAACCAGTAAATCACCATAACAGAGGAAAACCTGTCCATTCCCAGCAAACCGGGCTCAAATTTTTTGTCTATTACAATAAAGGTTCGGTCTTCTTTCTTCACTACCTTTCCGATCGGGTATACTTTCAATGCTTTAGTCGCATCGACGTCTGCTTCACCAAAGGCTGTTGACGTGAATCGGGGAACTACAATTAGAACGCAGGCAAATACCACAAACCATTTCTTTGTGTCCATCCTCAAATCCTCCTATTTGGCGTGGAAGATCATTTCATATCGATAGCGGAAATCACTAATGTCAACCACTCCGATGCACAAATCCTCTCTCGTTACAATCAATTGCTGAACATAGGACATTCCATGAGAATTCATGGGAACTCATTACGTCGGAGCTTAATTTCAAACATCCAGTTTCAGACGAGCCTCACAGCGACCTATGCACGGGCGATACAGCGCCGATACGTTTATGGGAAGGATCTTTACCGATATGGTCAATACGACGGACCTGGCGAAACTCTTTGAGCAGTCCTTTAATAATTGATGCCGTGCCTCACTGCAAGCAGTGTTTTGCTTGATATGAATAGCTTCCTTTGCTCAAACGAAGCTGCTCTCAGGCAATAAAGATGACAGGAAAAAGGCCTCTCATGCACCCAAGTCCTTTTACTCGCAAGGAAAAGGACATCCGAGTTGCTCGTGAGGAAGGTGCCTGACATTCTTTGCAGGATCATGAGGTTATCTATTGACTACCAAAACTAGCACGGTTGGACCCGTCTGTCATGCAAGGCACGGGTGGGCCGGTGCCCCCGGTGTCCTGCACCATTAGCCGCCTTTATCATCCAGGATGCGCAGGCTGCTGAAGGGTAATATCTCTAAGCCCTGCGCACGTTCTGCACGAGCGTCCTCTATCAGTGCACCCCTATCAGTGCAAGGATTCAGGGCAGTGCATTCCGCGCTTTTTTTCTGGGTGGGGTCAGGCCAAGCTAACCTATTCACGTGGCACACAGAGGGTGGCAGGAATAAGCGTTCTGGTGGCAAAAAGGTGTCAGGAACGTATTTCGGAAAATCCTAGAGCTGAATCCCGCTGTAAGTGGCAAAACCAGGGACGGCAGTGACAGGTCGGTTTTACTTTTCGGCTTGGTTTCGTCTCCAGGTGGAAAGGTTTCGAGTCCTTCGGACCGGGCGGCGCGTGCGAGCCTGTCATCGAAACAGACAAATACCCCATCTTCAGACAGGTTTTCATGGATCACCATGCCCTCACGGTAAGCAGAATTTTGCTTGACATGAATAGCGATTTTTGCCCAAACGAAGCTGCTCTCAGGCAATAAGGATGACAGGAGAGTAGCCGGTTGGCCCGGTCTTCTGTGACCGGAGAAAGGCACTGAAGGATCTCATCGGCTTTGCCTCAGCAGGAGAGAACGTCGTGCTTTACTCACCCAGGAGGAGGGGAATACTTTGACCGTGTGAAAAAGATTGTCACCCCCGAAGAAGTCTCCGAGAGCTACCGTCTGTTTCTGGAAAGGGCTATGGCTCTCTAGAGTCCGATTCGACCTTCTTTACCACCACGAGGTCTTCATCCCGGAAGGCCTTGAGGGCAAACTCATAGATGTCGCGCTGTAGACACAAGACAGGGTCTTCAGCCGGAAATTCAGGCCTCAGGCTACGGAGGAATTTCTGGGCCGTCTCATGAAACACGATTCCCCGAAGGGCCTCATTATGATCGTAGTCTCCATCGCCCAGGAGATGTGCCACATAGCGGGCGCACCACTCATCCTCGGGCGCCTTCTCCACAAGCTGAACACCCATACCGACAATGCTGACCCGCCCGGGTGATCTGGAAAGGATATATCGGGCTGTGGCCTTTGCCACGCCGTAGCTTACCAACAGGACTTCATCGGCCACATCCAGGGCAGCGAGCGCGCCCTGGACACCTGAAGATGTCCGCTGGACCACGGTCTTGCCCTGAAAAAACCCCGGTGCCTGGCCCAGGATCTGGCTGGGGGAATTCCCCAGGTCAAAACCCTCGATGGGTAGCCCATCGACTTCACCGATCAGGATCAGGGCCGGGTCTCGCTCTTTTAATTGGAAGGCCTCCTCAGGGGTGGCCACCAGGATAGAGTGTTTGATGCCCAGGGAAAAAAGAAAGGATGTGCACGTAAAGGCGCGGAACACATCCACAATAACCGCGATCCCCGTAGCGGCCTGTGCCCCTGCCAACAGACTGTCACAAGTTACCTTCATTTTCGTCACGAATCGTTTGCTCCCTCTAGCTGTCTCTCCAGCCTCTGGCACGCTGGATCCGGTATCGCGAAATCACGCTTCCCGCGTGATCTGAGGCGAAGCTTCACTAGAACCTGGTCTGGTCTCTCCCCTTGAGCTTTAGCGTCTGGCGGGTCTCATCCGGGGTCGCGACCTCCATACTCAGCTCGTCGAGCAGGTGCCGAATCTTCCGGACGCTCTCCTCGTTGGATTTGACCAGTTGGCCTTTTCTGAGCCAGATGTTATCTTCCATCCCCACACGGACATTCCCGCCCATGATGGCATTGACCGTCCCGAGCGCAAACTGATGGCGCCCCACCGGGAGGACCGAGCATACATAGTCGTCTCCAAACAGCTTGTCGGCCGTGTTTTTCATGTGGACGAGGTTCTCCACACTCGGCTGAATCGCGCCCAGGATGCCCAGAATGAGCTGGATGTAGAAGGGCCTTTCGACCAGTCCCTTATCTACAAAATGGGCCAGATTGTAAAGGTGGCCAACATCGTAACACTCCATCTCGGGCTTGGTCCCGTTATCGCGAAAGGTCTTGAAAAAGATCTCCATGCTATAAAAGGTGTTGGGAAAGATAAAGTCCCTGGTCATCTCCAGGTACTCTCTTTCCCACTCAAACTTGAATTCGGAATAACGCTCCAACAGCGGAAACAGTCCGAAGTTAAAGGAACCCATATTCATGCTGGCAAGCTCCGGCTGAAACTCTGCGACCACCTTTATTCTCTCCTCGGCGGTCATCCCCAGGCCCGCACCGGTGGTCGGGCACAGGATCACATCAGAGCGCCGGTGGATTTCAGAGCAATACTCTCTGACGAGCCCGAGATCCGTTGTCGGTTGCCCTGTTTCAGGGTTTCGCGCATGAAGGTGAACGATGGCTGCGCCGGCGTTTGCGGCCTTTACGGCGTCATCAGCGATCTCTTTTGGTGTAATGGGGAGATGGGGCGACTGGGTGGGGATATGGATCGAACCGGTGATCGCACAATTAATAATCACCTTACTTTGCTTCATGGCCATGGTCTTCCTCCTTTGTTCAATATTTGTTTTGGTTTTTGTCTTATGTGCCGCATCTCTTGTCCTGCTCGTCCTGACGCAAACTCCACAATCCGACGGGGCAGCTTGAAACGGCGATATAAGGCTGCCGGAGGGATGATGATAGGGCTTTCCCCTCTTTTTGAGGTGTTGCTTTCCAATCTTCTGAGCAAATTGAAGGGAGGCTGAGCGACACCCTAAGTTGGGTCGATCCGGTTAAAGCCAGAGATGATTTCACTACGCAGTCCCTATCAAAAAACGGCGTGATACTATTAGTGCCCTCTTGATAAGTCAAGGACAAATCCGGACTCAGGCGATGGATATCCAAGATTAGGCTTGTCGATCTTTTCGCTTTTGTGTTAATTTGGCGAGCCTCTTGCGGTTTGCTGGCAAAGGTCATTTGTTGGGGTGCCGGGTTTTTTCTGAGCCTTTCGAGGCACACAATGGAAAGGAGTTGTCATGGCTGATCATTTACGGAGATTTTTTGAACCCAAGAGCATTGTTGTCATCGGGGCATCAGCAACCCCCCATAAACCCGGTAACGATGTGCTTCGCAATATCCTGGCTAATGGGTATTCCGGGAGACTTTATCTTGTCAACCCAAAGGGTGGGAAGATCTTTGGGATGGAGGTCCATAGATCCATCCAGGAACTCCCTGAGGGGATCGACCTTGCCGTGATTATTCTCCCGGCCAGGGCAAACCCGCAGGCCATTAGGGAATCTGCGGCCAAAGGGATCAGGGCGATTGTGCTTGCGGCAGGTGGTTTTTCAGAGGTCGATGAAGAGGGAGAGGAGTTGCAAGAGGACCTCCTAAGAGTGATTGCCAAGACCGGTGTTCGAGTGATTGGCCCCAACACCTCTGGTCACACATCCACGCCACACCATTTTACTTCGAGCTTCTTTCCGCTGGGAAAGATCCCCAGGGGAGATATCTCATTTCTCGCCCAGACAGGGAATTTCGCCACCCACACCATGCGCTATATCATAACGGCCGAAAACTTTGGTGTGGCCAGGGTCGTGGGGCTTGGTAACAAGGCCGACCTGGATGAGTGTGATATCCTTGAATACCTTGGGGAGGATCAGGAGACCAGGGCCATATGTGTCTATTTGGAGAGCTTTAAGAGGCCTAGACGCTTTCTTGAAATCGCACGCCGGGTGACGCGAAAAAAACCGATCATCTTTTTGAAAGGGGGGAGCACTCTGGAGGGTGCTCAGGCTGCCGTCGCCCACACAGCGGCGCTTGCATCCGATGATCGGATCATACAAGGGGCCATGAGACAGGCAGGCATTGTGAGTGTCAGCAACTATTCGCACCTCTTCCTCGCCGCAAAGGCCATGTCATTTATGCCCCTACCCAGGGGAAACCGGGTCAGTTTTCTGGCCCCTTCCGGGGCCATGCTTGTGGTCTTGACCGATCTTTGCCGGGGTCGGCTGGGTCTGGAGGTCCCTCTTATCGAAGAGAAGACCCGGCAGAGATTGCAGGAGATCAGCCCGCCCTTTATTCGGATGCGTAACCCTGTGGACATCTGGGCCTCGGCAACGGTGCACGGGGTCGAATTCGGTTACCGAGAGGGGATGGAGGCCGTGCTCAAGGATCCCAATGTGGACGCAGTCGTGCCCATACTCTTGCTCACCACAGACACCGGTGTGCCCCCTCTCGACTTTATTGTGGAACTGGCCGGTAAATACCCTGAAAAACCGATCTACGTGACATTTAGTGGCGATAAGGAGCACATGGAAGCGGCCAAGGCATTCCTTGAGCCAAAAAAGGTCCCTACCTTTCCACTGATCGAGGAGCCCTTTGAGATCCTCTCCATCCTGGCCCACTGCCGCGAGGCCATGAAGAGACAATAGACGGGTTTTATCGGCATGTGCCAACAGGCTTGAACAGGAAAGAGGCCGTGTGCCTGCTGCATTCATTGACCCCTGACAATAGGCTGTGCTAGAGAATAGCCTGCCAAACAGAGATGATTTGAAAGGAGAAAGAATGGTTGATAAGGCGAATGAGATTCTTGATCAGGTAGAAGGGAGGGCGTTTGCCTACGAAAGGGACTACCATGGGTGTTGTCAGTCTGCCCTGGCCGCCCTACAGGACGTTTTTGGTATGAGAGATGACTCCCTGTTTCAGGCGGCGAGCGGCCTGGGGGGTGGCATAGGGCTGACCGCGGAGACCTGCTGCGGGGGCCTGACCGCTGGATGCCTCTTTCTCAGTCGGCTTTGCGGCCGAAAAAGGGAACCGGACGGGTCCTTCGGGGACAAGGAAAATCGCCGGTTCAAGGCCTACAAATACTGTCAGCTCTTGGCCGAACGCTTTTTTGACGAATATGATGGATGCAACTGCTTTGAGATTCAAAAAGTCAAGCTGGATGGGAATTCTTATGTGCTGGCTGAATCAGATCAGTTTCAGGAATTCATCGACAAGGGCGCACACAGCCATATCTGTCCTGAAGTCGTCGGTAAGGCCGCACGTTGGGCCGCGGAAATCGTCCTCGACAACCTGGAAGGTCTGGGTCTGGCCGACAAGATTCGTCGTGATTGATACGATTTATAAAATAATCGCTGAGGGAGGATCATATGGCAACCTATCTCAAGAGGGCCGAGGAAAGGCCTGAGCAAGACATTCGTGCCGTCTCTGACACTGTCCGTGAAGTCCTGGAGAAGGTCCGGCACGAAGGAGAGGCCGCAGTCCGCTATTATTCAAAAAAGTTCGACAACTGGGACCCCCCGAGTTTTAGGGTTTCTCAGGATGAAATCGACAAGGCCCGTCAGGGCCTCTCTACCTTGCAGCGGGAAGATATCGATTTCTGTCAGGCACAAATCCGGAATTTTGCCCAAAAGCAGCGGGAGGTCATTGTTGGCTTTGAGGCGGAGACCCTGCCGGGGATACACCTGGGGCAAAAGGTCATCCCGGTACAGGCAAGCGGTTCTTATACCCCGGGAGGTCGATATCCCATGCTCGCATCGGCCCATATGACTATCATCACCCCAAAGGTGGCGGGGGTAAGCCGGGTGGTCGCCTCCACCCCTCCCACAAAAGGGGAAGGGATTCACCCGGCCACGCTTTACTCGATGGCCGCTGCGGGTGCCGATGAGATCTTCTGTATGGGAGGGGTGCAGGCACTGGCCGCCATGGCCTACGGTATGGAAGGTCTCCAACCGGTGGACATGATTGTCGGGGCTGGCAATGTCTATGTGGCAGAGGCCAAACGCCAGCTCTTTGGCAAGGTGGGGATAGACCTCCTGGCAGGACCGACCGAGATACTCGTCCTCATCGACGAGACCGCAGATCCTTACATCGTTGCCGCAGACATCCTCGGACAGGCCGAACACGACCCCAATTCTCGCCAGGCCCTTGTCTCGTTGTCCAGGGATATGGCTGAAAAGACCATGGTGGAGGTGGACGAGCAGTTAAAGACCCTTCCCACCCGCGAGGTGGCAGCGGTCTCATGGCAAAAAAATGGCGAGGTCATCCTGGTTGACTCACCCGATGAGGCCGTTCAAGTCTGTGACACCTGGGCACCGGAGCACCTCGAGGTCCAGACCAGGGACTGGCGATACTATCTGGACAATCTCCGCAACTATGGGTCACTCTTTCTCGGAGAAGAGACGACCGTGGCCTATGGGGACAAGTCCATAGGAACCAATCATGTCCTGCCAACCATGGAGGCGGCCAGGTATACGGGTGGCCTCTATGTGGGTAAGTTCCTAAAGGTTGTCACCTATCAGTACGCCACCCGGGAGGCCTCGGTCAGGCTGGCCGCTATCTGCGAACGCGCGTGTAACTATGAAAACATGCTTGCCCATGGGATCAGTTGTAAGGTTCGGGTGGAGAAGCATGGAAAATAGAGCCCCGCAGGCGGATGCTACCTGGCTGCCCTTGCCTTTGGCCGGTAAGCCTGCTAATGTATCATCTGTAACACTTTAGCTTTTTGAAACCCGGGGAATGGGGATTCCGAACCCCCATTCCCCTGTCTGAGCCCCAATTTTGAAAAAAGCCAAAATGATAGCATCATCCCAATAAACGGATTCACATACCGAGGACTCCCTGCCCGAGAGAGGAAGATCGCCCGGTAACCCGCACAGGGCTCGACTGTGCCTGAGGTAAACAAAAGCCAAGATGCCAGGTCTTGACCCCACTTCCAAACGCAACGGGATCGAACTGGATCGCATCGTGAATCAGATACTTCAGAACTGCTGTATCTGCGATTCCCGCCATGCCGGTCTCTATTCGGTCTGTGGGCTGGCCCTCAGGCTGCGTGATCTTTATAAGTGGGAAAACGGGCTCGATCCGTGGATAGAAAAGGATTCCTCCGAGATCCTGGAATGGATCGGTAACAAAGAGGAAGAGTGGGACAGAATGGCATCAGAGGATTTTGTTGAAATAACGATTCTGGGCACCCCCTACGGTGCGTTCGATGCCCCGGGTATCAACGCGGTCCTTGAACCTCACGGCCTCTTTTACGGGGCAGGCTATGCGTATGGTGCGCGACCCACCTTTTTTCTCGCCACCCTGGAAGACAAAAAAGAGATAGAGGGATGCCCTGTATATATCCTCGGTCGGGAGCTGGCCCGCGACCTGCTAACCCTGCCTGCCTTATCTCAAGACGACTCCATATTTATCCGAAAGGAATCCGCCAGGCTTTTTTTGTGGAACCAGATGTTTTTTCTCAAGAAATCGGGGAGAGATGCCCTCAGGTTTGCCTTGGAAAACTGCGGGGTCAAGGGTCAGGACCTGGGAGAGTTGCGCCAAAATCTTACCCGGATCTCCGAAGGCGAGATTGAAACCTACATATACCATGAAATTGGGGGGATTAAGGACCCCGTTTTTGACCCGGATACATGGCGGGAGATTATTGCTGCCTTTCCTCACACACCCATAGAACTCCTTGCCCGAACCGTAAAGGACCTCCTTGCCGACACGAACGAATACGGTACGCTTCGACACATTACAAGGGCACGCAAGACAACCTCCCTGGGACTTTATGTGGCCTTTCTTGATGGGTTGAGAAAAGAGCTCTCCGCTGACTTGATAGAGGCCTTCAGGCACTTTACTCGGACACGCAACTGGCAGTCCATCGAACAGGCTATCGCTGAGTGCTTTAAGACTGCCAGCTACTATGCCGATGCAATCTCAGGGATCTACCAAGAAGGAAAAGAAAAAAACGATACCAGGTGGGCGCAAAGCGAGATCCAGAACCGCCTCTTGCGGCCCCTGGGCATAACCCCTTCCTAAAGCCCAAGATCCTGGTTTATCAGGATGATCTTTATCCTCCCCTTGGGAAAACACTTCTCGGTGATGGCCCACGTGTTACAGATGCGCTGAGGGCTGTTGCATTCGTCACAAAAAGAGGTCTTGACGCACGGTGTCTTCATATCCAGCCGCATGGCATTGGTGGGGGCCGCATAGCCCTTGATTCGTCCCATGGCCTCTTCGAGGTCCGGAACGATCTTGTTCCGTCCCACCAGGATTATCACAGATTTGGGACCAAAGGTGATGCCGCCTATCCGGTTTCCGGTCATGTCCAGGTTGACGAGTTGGCCGGACTCTGTGACAGCGTTTGTTCCGGTAATAAACAGGTCCACGAGTAGTGACTGCCTTCGCCGCTCCAGCATCTCTTCACGAGGAATACTCCTGTCAAACGTATCGAGGATCTCAAAGTTCGAATCCCCTTTGATGGCCTCGTGGATACCCGTGGCCACTAATGTCATGGAGCCCCCCCACGACACCGTCTTGGGCGCTATCTTTGGAAGGATCTCTTCCATTGCAATCCTCTTGGCCTCTGCGGTATTTTCTGCCAGAAATACCTCGAAATTGTTGGCCTCCAATTCATTTTTCAAATCGGCCAAACGGGCCTGCCAGTAATGCTCAATCGGTTTTTCCATGTCTTACTCCTTCACTTTTGGTTTTTTGGTTTCGTATTAGTTTAGCCTTCTTCAAAATTGGTACCTGGGCAGGGGAATGGGGGTTCCGTTTTGAAGGGTGTATCCCTGCCTGAGGCAGACAAGCCTGTCTGAGACCGTTAGAGAGCGTTAAGAAATCACGGAGATCGACACCGCCAAAAACCATAAGACCTTTCCTGAAGTACTGCCCCCTATTTTTTCCTATGGTGCGTGATTTCTTTACGCTCTCTTATGGGTGAGTTATACGCCCGAAAAAGGGAATCCCCATTCCCCGGGGTTTAAAAAGGTGTTACTTGGTTCCTGGATAGCTTCAACGCAACCTCTCGAAAACCCAGGAGGGTAATGGGTTGTGGCGTGGCATGTGGAAAAAAAAGACCCCATGCCACGGTTTTACACCCATCAATTGGTATTGACTCTTGAGTGGGTTCAACGGTTCAAACCCCGCTCCTCTCTTATGCGGCGATGGAGTTCGGCAAAGCTCTCCGGGGCGTTTGTATCAAACCGGCGCTTGATAGAAATGGCCCCTGCAGGGCAGGAGACGGCGCAGACCCCGCAACCGATGCACCAATCAAGGTCCACTTCTGCCTTATCATGGGTCAGTTTTACGGCATCCACCGGACATATCTCCTCGCATGCCCCGCAGCCGATACATTCTTCGCTATGTGTTTCACGCGTGAAGTAGACGGCCATCAGTGTGTCGCGCGGGATCTTCCGTCGCCTTATTATGCCCACGTTCCAGCAGTAGTGGCCGCAACAGTTGCAGGTATGTTTGATGCCTCCCTGGGCGTTGTCAACCATGTGCACCAATCCCTCTTTTTCAGAATCCGCGAGTACCTGCCTCGCCTCATCCCTGGAGATTTCGCGGGCAAGCCCTTTTGATATGACGAACTCCGCCATCTCATCATACTTGATGCAGACCTCAAGGCTGTGCCGGCAATCCGTCCTGCCAAGTAGGGTGGCCGCCATCCTGCAGGGGCAGTGGGCCAGGGCTATCCTGGTTGCGCCATCGACTATTGGGGCGATCTCCTCTTGCGGTAAAACCCCTTGCATCGGTACATCAACGGCAAGATTGGCCGGGCTGTATCTGTAGGTCTTGGTGGGGACTCCGCCGTATACCTCGCCGGTTGTGGACACGGAAAAATATCTGCGTACCACCTGGGCCATCCTTTTGGCACGATCATCTCTGTTTCCGCCCCAGAAAAAGGTCTGGGGCATACCATAGCCGACTTGGAGCAGGGAATAACCCCTGGCCCCGGTCTTGGTGGTGCCTGTGTAGATCATGTTGCGGGTGGAGAGGGCCTCCAGTGCCCCGGCGACCTCTTCCCGGGTCAGGTCGGAACGAGAGACGATCGTCTCCATATCGACCGCTTCTAGCGGGGCCAGGTGGTTTGGTATGGCGAGGGCGACCTGTGCCTCAATCGGGTCAAACATCTCCCGAAGGAGATCGAGGAGGGCCTCATTATAGGGATAGCCCATGATGAGATCTTTGAGGTGTCTGGCCAAACGAATATAGATATCTTCCATGTCTTTTCAGACCTCCAGACAAAGATTTTAGGTCCTTGGATCCTGATTAATTGTTGGGACGGTGATTAGTTCTTATCAGATCGGGTTTTTGAGAGTCAAGGGAAAGCGATCGCTCAAACGGCCTTTTGAGCGCACGAAATTATGGCTTTCTTGTTGTGAGGTGCTGTGTTATAAGGGCATTCACTGCAAATTGACAATTGACCCCAGACATCACCATCCCTTAATCTTCTGTTTTCGGTTCAGGGGGACAAACCCATATGGATATTGGACCGTATTCCTTTGAGGAGTTTCTTGCACGAGCCGCGGCCTTCCATGGAAATCCGGCACCGGGCCTTGTCATAGGCGGATACATGGTAGAACTGGCCAAGAGCCGCCTGCCCGTGGGAACCATCTACGACGCCGTGGTGGAGACCCCAAAATGCCTTCCCGATGCTGTTCAGTTGCTCACCCCATGCAGCACCGGTAACGGCTGGATGAGGATCATCAACTGGGGGCTTTATGCCCTTACCCTCTATGACAAGTATACCGGCAAAGGGGTCAGGGTTTTCTTAGATCCTGCCCGTCTGGCGGAGTGGCCGGAAATACGGGCGTGGTATCTGAAATTGAAGCCGGCAAACCAACAGGATAAGGACCGGCTCCTGGAGGAAATGCGCCGTGCCGGGGGAAGCGTCTGTGGCGTAAGACCCGTGAGGGTAAAAATAGAGCGGCTCAAGAGAAAAAGCATGGGCACGATCGGGATCTGTCCGCTGTGCAAGGAGGGTTATCCTTCTAAGGATGGCAGTACCTGCAGAAAGTGCCAGGGAGAGCCCCTCTATATGGGAATGGAATCATAGACCCCTGCGTAGCCGTTAAGATCCCCTGGCCTCCTTCAGTGGCATTGTCGGGGGTTTTTTCTTAAGAACCAACTTTCCTATTTTACCTTGCTACCAGCCGTCATATCCCCATCCGGGATGAGGAGGCGGACCTGATCCCCATCTTCTGCCGCGAGCACCATCCCGTGGGACTCAACCCCCATCAGCTTGACCGGCTCCAGGTTGGCCAGTACCAGCACCTGTCTTCCCTTGAGCTCCTCCTCACTGTAATGGCCTACCAGTCCGGCCACGAGGGTCCTTTCTCCGCCCACATCGACGGTCAATTTTAGGAGTTTCTTAGACCGGGGGATGGCCTCTGCCTTTATGATGGTGCCGATCCTGAGGTCCATCTTTTGAAAATCTTGATAGGAAATCATGGGCATCTCCTTCTCCTGGATTTGGGGTATAGGGGTCTCATTGCGCGGCCCTTTTTCCTTAATCCTTGGAAACAGGGCCGGGGCCTTGGTCACGGTCTTGGCCGGTCTTTCCTTTCCCCATACGCGGAGGTCTTCGAGCTTGAGGTCTTCTCCCCTTTTTGCAAGCCCCAGCTGGACCTGAATCTTCTCTGCTGAACCCGGCATAAAGGGCCATATCAGGGCAGATATGATCTTCAGGGTCTCAATAATATGGAAGATTACTGTTGAGAGCCTTTCTTTGTCCGTCTTGGCCAGGACCCAAGGGGCCATTGTGTCGATGTACTTGTTGACCTTGCCGATCACCTCCCAGATAGACATCAGGGCCTTGTGGTAGGCCTGATCTTTCATAAGTCCCTCGTAACTATCGATGAGTTCAAGGGCGCTTTCCTCCAGGTCCTTGTCCGGCCCTTGAGAGGCTCCCGGCTCGGCTAGTCTTCCCTTAAAGTACTTATGGACCATGGTCGCACTTCTGCTTACCAGATTGCCCAGGTCATTTGCCAGGTCCGCATCGATCCTCGTTATCAAGGCCTCTTCGCTAAACTCGGAATCAAGCCCGAAGACCATTTCACGCAACAGAAAATACCGAAAGGCATCCAGACCATAGATATCGACCAGTTGAAGCGGTCTAACCACATTTCCAAGGCTCTTGGACATCTTTCCCTCATTTATATTCCAGTAGCCATGGACGTTGAGGTGCTGATAAGGTTCGATGCCGGCCGATTTGAGCATACAAGGCCAATAAATACCATGGGGTTTTAGGATATCTTTGGCAATGATGTGCTGAGCAGAGGGCCAAAATTTTCCAAACTCGCCGCCATCAGGGAACCCGATGGCCGAGATATAGTTGATCAGGGCGTCAAACCAGACATATGTGACAAAATTTTCATCAAAGGGGAGGGTGATCCCCCAGCTGAGTCGAGATTTTGGCCGAGAAATACAGAGGTCTTCCAGTGGCTCCTTCAAAAAAGAAAGGACCTCATTCCTATACCGCTCGGGCCGGATAAAACCGGGGTGCCGGTGGATGTGGTCAATGAGCCAGTCCTGGTATTTGCTCATACGAAAAAAATAGTTGGACTCGCCGATGACTTGTGGTTTTGTCTGATGATCGGGGCACTTTCCATCAACGAGTTCCCGTTCCGTATAAAAACGCTCGCACCCAAAGCAGTAGAGGCCTTCGTAATCACTGAAATAGATGTCTCCATTTTCTTTGACCCTGCTCAAGATCAGCCTGACGGTCTCCTTGTGGTTTTCATCGGTGGTGCGAATAAAATAGTTGTTTGAAATACTTAGCCTGGGCCATAGCATCCTGAAAAGCTGGCTGATCCTGTCAGCATACTCTTTTGGCGTCTGGCCCGATTT
Organism: uncultured Desulfobacteraceae bacterium; assembly: GCA_964639275.1. Lineage (GTDB taxonomy): Bacteria > Desulfobacterota > DSM-4660 > Desulfatiglandales > Desulfatiglandaceae > CAZXCQ01. Next base: position 20,113 of record CAZXCQ010000022.1, read on the forward strand.
CTGAGCGGCAGCGACGATCTTGTCGCCATGTTCATCCGTCCCTGTGAGGAAAAAGGTCTCACAACCGCAAAGCCTGTAAAAACGGCTCAGTACATCGGCCACAATGGTTGAATAGGCATGCCCGATGTGGGGTTCGGCATTTACATAGTAGATAGGTGTTGTGACATAAAAGTACTTCGACAATTCTCTTCCTGGTTACTCCCTTTTTGATTTCTTTTCTGTTGGGTCTTCTTGAGCCATATGGGTCATGATATCCCGCGCCTTTATCTCAATCTCATCCCCCGATGGCAATGCAACGGTAAGGGTCTCCTTGAGGACATTCTGTCGGATGACCCTGGCCTCACCATATCTCGTCGAGACCTTCCTGCCGACCTTGGGAAAACCCTTCTTCACCTCCTCGTAATATTCATGTTCGTAGGTAAGACAGCACATCAACCGGCCGCACATACCCGATATCTTGTTTGGATTAAGAGAGAGGTTTTGTTCCTTGGCCATCTTTATGGTCACCGGGGCAAAGCTGTTGAGATAAGATGAGCAGCACAAGGGGCGGCCACAGGTCCCCAGCCCCCCAACCATCTTTGCCTGATGGCGGATGCCGATCTGTCTCATCTCTATCCTTGTCCGAAATTCTTTCACCAGGTCTTTGACCAGTTCCCTAAAGTCCACCCTCCCATCTGCCGTAAAATATACCACGATCTTGCTACCGTCAAAGCGCCTTTCCACGGAAACCAGGCACATGGGAATCGGTTTTTCCTTTATCTTGGCCAGACAGAATTTGTAGACATCTTCTTCCAGGGCACAATGCCTGTCATATCTCTCCAGTTCCTCTTTGGTGGCCAGACGAAAGATCTTTTTGAGGGGTCGCTTTGGCCCTTCTGTCGCCCTGTTTTGCGGCTCAGTGCATACACAGCCGATGGCAGGGCCCTCCTCTGTGACGACCACCACCTTATCCCCCTTTTTGAGGACAAAGTGCCCGGAGTCGAAATCATAGATCTTGCCACTGTTTCTGAATTGAATGCCTACGATCTTGTTCATTGTGTGCTATATCTTATCTGCCAGATCTCCCCAGGCCATGAAGACTCATGACCATGTGCTCCATCGCCAGTTGGGTATTTTGCATCCTTCGAAGATCTCGTTGGGATTCTTCTACGATAAAGAGACTATTGATCAGATGATCTATCTTAAAACTTCCGGATGCCTTTTTCAACTTGCGAGAAAAATCCCGGTTGACAAGGAGTCGCTCAGCACCTCCTACCTTTATGACCAGCAGGTCCCGGTACCAGCTCTCCCAGACCGTTAGCATATCCCACAGCCCGGGTTCACCGCTCTCGGGTATGTCCAGGGCCTTTTTGTGGTCCTCCTTTGCACATTCAAATGCCAGATCCAGGGCCTTTTCTCTAGAGAGGCCCGCCAGTTTCATAAGTCTCAAAAGCCACTCTTGTCTCCTGTCCAGAAAGCCCCCATCGTACATCTTAAGGGCCAGCCCCAGACTTCCCCGGGAGATACTGGCCAAGGTCATGGCGGTTTCTTGATCCAGTCCCCTGTTCTTAACGAGCCAGTCTGCCATATCCTCAAGCACGAGTGGCTGGAAAGGTATCTTCTGGCATCGAGAAACAATGGTTGGCAGTAAATCCAGCGGTTCAGTCGCATTTAGTATGAGTATATTTCCGGGTGGGGGTTCTTCCAGGGCCTTTAGAAAGGAATTGGCCGCCTCGATGGTCATTGTCTCGGCCCGGTGGATGACGCATATCCGATATCTACCCGATGCCGGGGCAAAGCCAAAACTTCGGTTGAGATCCCTTATCTGATGGATCCGAATGTTCTGACCTTCTGGCTGGATGGATAGAAAGTCTGGAAAATTCCCGCTTATCATTTGGCGGCATGGCCCGCAATGCCCGCACCCGTCGTAGTCAAGCGGCTTTTGGCAGTTGAGGGCCGTTGCCAGGGCCATGGCCATAGTCGTCTTTCCGACCCCGGGAATTCCTGTGAAAAGATATGCGTGGGGTATCTTCTCCCAGGACATGGCTTGCTTCAAGAACCTCTTGGCCTTTTCCTGACCCAGTATCTGTGAAAATAACACTCACGCCCCCTCAGAATCCCCCGGGGGTAAGGATGGCCGGATGTGCTCAAATATTACCTCTGCCAACTTCTTTTCCTCAAGGGTCCCATCCACTATGACGAAACGCCCCGGTTCCTCCTTTGCCGTGGTGAGATACCCTTCCCTCACAGAGTCATGAAACTCCTCGCGTTCCCTTTCAAACCGATCCTGCCCCTCGTCCAGAAAGACCTTGTTGCGCTCAAGTGCCCTTTTGATCCCCACACGTACCGGGCAATCGATGAGAAAGGTAATATCAGGACGGATTCCCAGCGAGGCCTTTTGATTTAAGGTCCTGATAAGGCCGATGTCCTGCCCCCGGCCATAGCCCTGATAGGCCAAGGTGGCGTCAAAGTAGCGGTCACACACCACCCATTTTCCCTGCTCCAAAACGGGTTTGATCACCTCCTCCACATGTTGTGCCCTGTCTGCGGCGTATAGAAACAATTCAGCCAGGGGTGAAAGGTCCTGATTTTGAGAGTCCAGGAGGATTCGCCTGATATGATGGCCCACTCTTGTCCCACCTGGTTCCATGGTGGAAAACACGGGGACCCCCAACTCTCTTAATCTGTCGGCAAGATGCTTTGCCTGAGTGGACTTGCCGCACCCTTCAATACCTTCAAATGTGACAAACAATCTTCACCCCCATGAATAAACCGGGTCGTATCAATTTGGCATTTCTGAGGCATCTTAGCTTTGTGAAACCCGGAAAACGGAGATTTCAAACCCCCATTCCCCGGTCCGAGTGTCAATTTTGAAGAAAGCTAATTTGATACCGGCTTTTTATGTTGAAAATGGCCATGCGGCGTGAGTATAGATAAAAAGGCATAGCGAATCAAGAAAACAAAACCGCCATCAAGGGATTTTGCTTTTTTCCGTTGACAAAAAAAGAAAAGTGGCTAATATTCCTTCGCTTTCGTGGACGGCAGGGTCTTGATAAAGACATTGTGGGTCATGCCAAGAAGAAAACCCCTGGAGGCAAGAAGGAGTAGGCAGGATGGAGGATAAGGACAAAGGAATCCTGGAACAGCTTTATCAAAAGAAAAGACAATTCGAAGACGCATTACAACGATTGATGGAGAACCAAAGGGAATACAACGATCAGCTCTATGGCGAAAACATGATGGATGAGTCTGACCAGGCACAACGCGAAATCTTGGCCCAGAGCAGCTACAGACTCATTGAGAGAAAGAGCAAAGAGCTAAAGATGATAGGGGATTTGATCCGAAGGATCTCGAAAGAGGAGATAAGCTGTGAGTGCGAGGAATGTGGAGAAGAGATCCCCTCTGAGCGGCTTTTGATTGTCCCAGAGGCAAGGTTCTGTGTTTCCTGCCAGGGGGAACTGGAAAGGCATGGGCGTATGAGAACCATCTCTGGGAGCACCTTTTCCCGTCTTGTTGCCTCTGAGGGTGATCAAGACAAAGAGCTTGACGAGATTGATGATTTTGGAGATGACTTTGAATTCCAATTGGCCGATTCGGAGCCTGATCTCCCAGCCCCCGAGGAGCTTGAAGATTGTGAATTAGGGGATTTCCAGGACCAGGACCTTTCAAGGGTGACTCAATGAACCATCTTTTTCATAGTTCGGCCAACGAATTGGCCAGACTGATCCGCTCAAAAGCGCTTTCTCCGGTGGAACTGATGGAGGAGACCATCGCGCGAATCGATCAGGTAAATCCCAAGCTCAATGCATTTGTGAGCCTCCGGGCAGATGAGGCGCGCAAGGACGCAAAGTTTTTGGCAGAGCGTATCTCCTCTGGGGAAGATCCCGGTCCCCTCGGCGGTATCCCCATAGGGGTAAAGGACCTCGAAGATGCAAAGGGGATGGTGACCAGCTTTGGCTCCATTCCTTACAAAGACAACCTGGCAACTGAGGACTCCATTCAGGTGACTCGCCTCAAGGCAGCCGGTGCCATTGTGGTGGGTAAGACCAACACCCCCGAATTTGGATTTACCGGCTTTACCAAAAACCGCCTCTACGGTGTGACGCGAAACCCGTGGGACAGGGAGCGAACACCCGGGGGCTCCAGCGGGGGTTCAGCCGCAGCCGTTGCCGGCGGTATGGTCCCGCTTGCAACCGGATCCGATGCTGGCGGTTCAATCCGTATCCCTGCCTCATATTCCGGGTGTTTTGGGTTAAAGCCCTCTTACGGGAGGATCCCCCTGGGTCCGGCACCCCATCTTCACATGGCCCGTACCATGGTACTGGGACCACTCAGCAGAACGGTGAGCGATGCGGCCCTCTATCTGGATTGTGTCGCGGGATATCACCCCGCAGATCCAGATTCACTTCCTGCACCCGAGGGGTCTTATCTGGACTCGCTGGACAGGCTCCAAACACCCCTGAGAATCGGTTTCTGCCGGACCTTGGGCTATGCCCGGGTCGAGCCGGAGGTAATGGAACTTGTCGAAGAGGCCGTGGAGGCCTTTGGGCGAATGGGTCACCGGGTTGAAGACTGGGAAGGGAGATTTCCCGATGTAGGTGATGCGTGGGCCAAACTCATGAATAGCGAGATCTACGCCCAGATTCACCAGGACCTAGAAGAAATCCGTTCCGAGCTGGGAAGGACCTTGGTGGCTGCTCTTGATCTTGCAAAAGGCCTGACCCTCGGAGACCAGATAGAGGCCAACAAGGTCCGAAGCCAATTTAATCTGGCCTTATGGGAGTTTTTTGAACGTTTTGACCTCCTTCTGACCCCGACGATGCCCACCGAGGCCTTTGGGGCCAAAGGCCCACCCCCAGCCGAAATCAATGGCCAGCCGATCCCGCTCCTGTGGGCCGTGGCTTTTACTTATCCCTTCAATCTATCCGGACACCCCGCGGCCAGTGTGCGGGCGGGGCTAACAAAGAGAGGTCTTCCCGCCGGGCTCCAGATCATCGGGCCCAGACATCGCGACGATCTGGTCCTCCAGGCGGCGTATGCATACGAAAAGTCACGCCCCTGGGATGACAAGTGGCCAGATATCTAACCGCTCTTTCAGGAGGCCTTCCGCACCTTTTCTAAGGCCTCGGCTACGGCCTTATCCTCTTTCTCTATATCTTCCTGGGTCTTGGGTTTGACCGCCGGGGGTTTTTCCTCCAGACCATACTTCCATTTGAGAAACTGTGCCCCTGTCGTGGGATAAAGGGCACAGATGAGCAGATCATAGTCGTCTTTTATTAGATCTCCCGCCCTTTCCCGGACCCCATCCAGTTCTGGTTCGAGATAATCGGCGGCCCGGCCCGTTACGGGGGTTTCGCCCCGCTTGTAGTTCTTTAGGATTTTTTTCTGGACCTCCGGGTCAACCGGTATGGGCGTCTTCCCATACAGGCCGTAGACCAGATCCTTTACCTCGTTTGTCACCATCTTATATCTCCCAAAGAGGACATTTAGGACGGCCTGCACCCCCACTATCTGGCTGGTGGGTGTCACCAGGGGGGGCATACCCAGTTCTTTCCGGGTCACGGCAACCTCTTTGTATACCTCGGCCAGCCGATCCAGGGCCTTGGCCTCGGCAAGCTGACTGACGAGATTGGAGATCATACCGCCGGGCACCTGGTGGGCCAGTACTCCCGTATCGATTACGGACATCCTGTGTTTGGCCAGATAATCCCGATACTTTGGCGCAATGCTCTCCATATAATCGTCCAGTTCCAACAAAAGACCCAGGTCGAATCCAGGGTCGCGGATGGTCCCATAAAGCGTGGCCACTATGGGTTCTACGGCCGGTTGAGAGGTCCTCAAGGCAAATGGGGCCAGGCAGGTATCCACAATGTCCACACCGGCCTTGATGGCCTCAAGATAGATCATGGAGGCCATACCGCTGGTATAGTGCGTGTGTAAGTGTATTGGAATCGTGAGCTGTCTCTTGAGGGCGGTGATAATCTTGGCGATATCAAATGGGGCCATAATTCCGGCCATATCCTTGAGGCAAAGCGTATCCGCACCCATGGCCTCTATCTCTTTGGCCTTGTCCAGATAATACTCCAGATTGAACACATCACCCCCCATCCGCCTCTCTGTCAGAGAATAGCAGATAGTCCCCTGAAAATGCCTTTCATTGGCCTTGATTCTCTCAACAACCGTCTGAAAATTGCGAAAATCATTCAGGGCATCAAAGACCCTGAAAACATCAATACCCGCCTCGCAGGCCTTATCCACAAACAAGCGGGCCACGTCGTCTGCGTAGTTTCTATATCCCACCAGGTTCTGCCCTCTGAGGAGCATGGAAAAGGGGGTCTTCTTGATATGTTTCTTTAGGGTCCGAATGCGGTCAAAGGGGTCTTCGGCCAAAAAACGATGCATGCTGTCAAAAGTTGCCCCCCCCCATACCTCCATGGCCCAGAAACCAACGCTATCCATCTTCTCGGCAATGGGGAGCATGTCCTCGGTCCTCATCCTCGTCGCCAGCAATGACTGATGGCCGTCCCTAAAGGTATTGTCCTGAATCTTAAGGGGATTCTTCGGTCCCTCTTCCAGAAAATTGTCCATCTCAAACCTCCGTGATCTTAGTGACAGACTGTCTTTATGTCTCCTTCAGAATCTGTGGGGGAATATAGGGCAATAAGCAGGCGGGGGTCAAGAAAATTCATTGACACCTTTAGGCAAAGAGATCAGAGTGCCCTCATCCACTCCGGTCTGAGACCGATATCTCCTTTGAGGGCGCTGTCGATCTCGTCAAGGGCCTGTTGTTTTCCCTTTGGGAGCCGCGCCCGAATGGGGAGATAGTTGGAGGCATGGTTTGAAAAAAAGAGTCCCCGGCTCAGGTGGGTGTGAGCGATCATCTCTCTCAATTCCAAAAGGAGTTCCTTTTCGGCGGGGAGCACAAACTCCCCTTTTCTGAAGTCTTCATGGAGGGGGGTCCCCGGGATGAGCATGACCGTCAGTGCCCCCACATAGTTCGGATCCATGGCGCTGAGGAGTTCTCCGGTTGCCCTGGCATGCCTCAGCGATCCTTCCTTGCCGGCGACTCCCAGGAGGACCGTGACCGAAAGCTTGATGCCGGCCTCCCTGACCTTTCTTCCCATTTTGATCAGGTTTTGTGCACTGGCCCCTTTGCAGATCCTTTTTAGAAGCTGATCATCCCCTGTCTCCACACCCAGGTAAAGGATACCCAGGCCGTTCTTTCTCAGTTCAATCAGCTCCTCGAGGGACTTCATCCGGATGCTCTTTGCATTTGCATAGGCCCCCACCCTCCGGACCCACGGGAGATGCTCCCTGATGCGATCGAGAATCCACATGAATCTCTTCTGGGGGATGATAAGGGCATCGCCGTCCATAAGGAATACCCTCTCCTGCCGCTTCATATATCTGGATGCAAATAGAATATCGCTCAGGATGATGTCGTTGTCCTTGATCCTGAATCTCTTGTCCTTGTATGTCCCGCAAAACGTACATTTGTTATGGGAACACCCGAGGGTAACCTGGAGCAAGATGCTAAAGGCCTCGCTTGGCGGCCTGATACAGGTGCCCTCGTAATGCATCCCTTCGTCATCTATTGCATATTCCATGGATTTCATCTCCTCATCAGTCAAGAGCCTGATCGCCCACCTACACCTCCGGGAAGACACCCTTGACGGCCCGATCTATTCTCTCTCAATGTTAGCATTTTAGATCACTTTTCAAGGAAAATCTAGAAAATGGCGTAATAGTTCAAAAAGTCGCAGGGTTAACTTCCTCAGAAGACACTTGCCCCGTTTTTTTGGAAAAATACCCTTCAATTTCATTGAGATAGCAAACCCTACCAGAATCCTTGCCCTGCATGATATCAAATATCAAGAAGACCATAGTCATGTCGTCTCTTTTCAGGCTTGAAATCATCCGTTTCGATGTCATTTACAAGGCTGATTTCTCTTGACATGAGCTGTTTTTTCTCATTTCATTAGTTTAAGATCTCACGCCAGTCTCTTAACCTCTATTTAGGAGGTTACCCACCGTGGAGAAATACGTTAAGGTCTGCAAGCCTTGCTCCTGACAGGCGATACCCTGAAAGTCCAAGATTTCTTGGGAATGGAAAGAGAATGAGATGCCCGAAATGCCAATATGATAATCCCGAGGGCAAGAAGTTCTGCCGAAAATGCGGCGCCGAGCTCTCATTGACTTGTCCGCAATGTGGTGCCGAAATCCTATCGGACGACCGCTTTTGCGGGGATTGCGGCCGGGACCTGCAAAAACCCCAAGAATCCTCTGCCATCGACTACAATCAGCCCGAATCCTACACCCCCAGACACCTGGCCGACAAGATCCTCACCACACGAAGTTCCATGGAAGGGGAGCGGAAGCTGGTGACGGTGCTGTTTGCGGACGTGGCTGATTTTACTTCCATGTCTGAGAAGCTGGACCCGGAGGAAGTCCATGAGATCATGGACGGCTGCTTTCGGATCCTGATGGACGAGATTCATAAATATGAAGGGACCATCAACCAGTTCACTGGCGACGGGGTGATGGCGCTCTTTGGTGCGCCCGTGGCCCATGAAGACCATGCACAAAGGGCGTGCCGTGCCGCCTTATCTGTTCAAAAAACCCTCGGGGAATATGGAGATAGGGTGAGGAAGGACTATGGCGTTGCCTTCAAGATGCGCATGGGCCTCAATTCAGGCCCCGTAATCGTGGGCGCCATCGGCGATGACCTGCGGATGGATTACACTGCCGTGGGGGACACCACAAACCTGGCCTCCAGGATGGAGGGCCTGTCCCCTCCAGGGGGAGTTATGGTCTCCCGGAACACGTACAGGCTGGCGAAGGATTACTTTGAGTTTCACCCCCTGGGAAAGATCAAGGTGAAGGGAAAGGAGGAACCCCAGGAGGCCTTTGAGTTGATCAGAACCGGGGAGGTGGAGACCCGGATCGGGGCCTCGGTGGCCAGGGGGCTGACGCGGTTTGTGGGCCGGAGGAACTCCATGGCCGGCCTTATGGAGGCCTATGAAAAGGCCAAGGCAGGTTCTGGACAGGTGGTGGGGGTGGTTGGTGAGGCCGGTGTGGGAAAGTCCAGGCTCCTTCTGGAGTTCAGAAAAGGCCTGCCTCAGAAGGCGTTTTCGTATCTTGAAGGGCGATGCCTTCAGTATGGCGGGGCCATGGCCTACCTGCCCCTGCTGGATATCCTGAGGTCCTGTCTCGATATCAGGGAGGGGGATCGGGAAAGGATCATCAAGAAAAAGATCGCGGAAAAGACCGTCGGTCTTGATTCCAAGCTGAGCGGAACGGTCCCACCCTTCCAGGAGCTTTTGTCCCTCAAAGTGGATGATGAGGCCTATCTCAGGCTGGAGCCCCAGCAGAGGAGGCAGAGGACCTTCGAGTCCATCCGGGACCTGCTGATCCGCAAGAGCCAGGAGACGGTCCTGGTGATGGCGATTGAGGATTTGCACTGGATCGACAGGACATCGGAGGATTTTCTGGATTATCTGATCGGGTGGCTCGCCAATGCCCATATCCTGCTGATTCTTCTCTACCGGCCGGAATATAACCATCCATGGGGCAGCAAATCCTATTACAACCGAATCGGGGTCGACCAGCTCACCATCCAGTCGAGCGGCGAACTGGTCCAGGCGGTCCTCGAAGGGACCGAGGTCGAAGCGGAACTGAAAGAGTTGATCCTGAGTCGTGCTGCCGGCAATCCCCTGTTCATGGAAGAGTTCACCCACAGCCTGCTGGAAAACGGCTCCATTGAAAGACGGGAAAACCGCTATGTCCTGAACAGAGAGCCCTCTGATATCCAGGTCCCTGATACGATCCAGGGGATCATTGCGGCGCGCATCGACCGTCTGGAGGAGAGCCTGAAGAGGATTATGCAGGTGGCCTCGGTGATCGGGAGGGAGTTTGCCTTTCGGATCCTTCAGACCATCACCGGGATGAGGGAGGAGTTAAAGTCTCATCTCCTGAACCTCCAGGGGTTGGAGTTTATCCATGAGAAGGCCCTTTTCCCCGAGCTGGAGTACATCTTCAAACATGCCCTGACCCAGGAGGTGGCCTACAACAGCCTGCTGGTCCAGCGGAGAAAGGAGATCCATGGAAAGATCGGGCGGGCCATGGAGGAGATCTACCCCGAGAGGCGGGAGGAGCTCTGTGAGATCCTGGCCCATCACTATGTGCTGAGCGGCAATCGCGAGAAGGCCGTGGAATACCTTGACCTGGCCAACCAGAGGGCAACCGATAAGGACGCGGCACTGGAGGCCAAGGCCTATTTCGACCGGGCCATGAAGATCCTCGAGGATCTACCCGAAACCCGGACTAATCAGGCGCGGCGGATTACACTTCTGACCAATCAGTCCAACCTTCATCAACGCCTGTCCAAAATGTCGGAGTACTACGATTTATTGACACGTTATGAGCCCGTGGCCAGGGGGTTGGGGGACCAGGCAATATTGGGACGGTTCTATGGAAGACTGGGGGTGTGCGAATGGTGGTTCGGTCGCCTGGATCAAGCCATTGAGAGATCCGGTAAGGCCTGCGAGCTCTTGGAGACCATGGAAAAGCCCCAGGAGTTAGGCCTTGTGAATCTGGGATTACAGTGGGCCCACCTGTACCGGGGAGACTTCGGCGGGGTGCTGGTCTTGAAAGAGACCATTCTTCGCCTCCTGGCCGAGCACCCTTATCCCCGCGCGGAAGGGTTGGCCTTTATCGGGGCCTCCTGGGCCTGTTTTTTTAAGGGACGCTGGGAGCAGGCTGTGGAGGAGGGAGAGAACGGGTTGCGCGTCGGTGAGAAGTACGAAATGAACCACATCGTCTCTTTCGCGGCGTTTGCTCTCTCGAATGCCTATACCTTGCGAGGCGATTTGAGCAGAGCCATTGAATATGCGGAATTGGGAATCCAAAAGGCGACGACGGTAGCCGAAAGGCTTTGGGCACAATCGGGCCTTCAATGGGCACACGCCCGGATCGGAGATCCTGCCATAGGGGTGGAACTCGGGAAAAGTCTTGCCCCCATGTATCGCGCAGCGCACTTCGTTCCCGGCGAGACCTTCACATTGATAAACACTGCCGAGGGAATCCTCCGATGTGGAGACAGGAACGATGCAGCCAAGAAGTGCCGGGAAGGGCTGAAACTTGCGCAAAGGTCAGGAATGAAGTTCGCCATCGGCCATGGGCACCGGCTTTTGGGTGAAACGTCCCTGGAAGTGAATCCCGACGAGGCCCACGACCACTTCACCAAATCGATGACCGTGTTTGAAGAGATCGGAGCGGAAAACGAACTGGCACTCGCCTACTCTGGATATGGGCGGCTCCACAAGAAGCAAGGCGACATCCCGCAGGCCCGGGAATACCTGACCAGGGCCCTGGAGATCCTCGAGCGGCTGGGCACCCTCATCGAGCCGGACAGGGTCAGGAAAGAGCTGGATGACCTGCGCCGGGGGTAGGGGGAAAGGGCAGAATTTTCTCTATTTGCAGATTAATTATGCTGAGACCTCTGAAAATAGGTAACACCTATTCACTCCCTGAATCAAACAAAATAAACCCCGTCCCTTTTATTCAGCATTTTGCACCGGAATGCTTATGATGTATGCAACATAGATATCTTGGTCAGCACATTGATTCTCCGCAGCTTAAGACAAAGAGCACCAATGCTTATGGATTTATAATGTAAGGGCAATCATAACCTTTAAGGACATCTACAACATTTTGAGCGGATAGCTTCTCGGTTTTCTCAATCGTTTCCTTTGTAAAAGCAGAGATATGCGGGGTTACGATGAAATTTTTTAACGCCAGCAACCTTTTTTCTTTTAGGGGCTCTTCTTTCAGCACATCGAAGGCTGCGCCTGTGATTTTTCCTGACTTTAGTGCATCGTAAAGCGCACTTTCGTCAACAATTCCCCCTCTTGCCGTGTTGATCAGAAAAGCTGTTGGTTGCATCACTTCAAACTGATCCGCCCCGATAAGACCTTCAGTTTCAGGGGTCAGGGGGACGTGAATCGAGACAAAATCAGACTGCCGAAGGAGTTGGTTCAAAGACACCAGTTTTATCTTTTTTTCACGAACGAACGTCTCATCAGGAAATCTCTTGGTTGCCAGAATCTCCATATTGAATCCGGTAGCCCTCAGGGCGACGCGTTTACCGATTTGACCTAATCCGATAAGCCCTAACGTTTTATTGCATAGCTCTGCTCCAATAATGAGGGGCCATTTGTCTTCCTTTACTTGATCAAGAGCAAAAGGTATTCTTCTGGCAATCGCCAGCATCAAAGCAAAGGTCATATCAGCAACCGCATCTGAGTTGACTCCAGGAGTATTGGTAACCACAATTCCTTTTTCTGTAGCGGCCTTCACATCGATGTTATCAACCCCGGTACCAAACATGGATATGACTTTTAGCTCATCTGAAGCGCCAATTACCTTCGCGGTTACCTGATCAAGTCCGGACAGCAGGGCGTCGATGCCCCCTATAAGCTCGATGAGTTCATCTTCAGTTAATTTTCTTCCCCTATGGGGGTTAGGAACGACCTCAATATCATTTCTTCTGAAAATGTCGAATGCTTGATCAGAAAGATGCCCAAACATCCTGGCCGTCACAAGGACATTGTGCATTTTATTCCCTTTTTCGTTAACCTGTTTTACAATGTAGAACAAAGCCCCGCAGAAGCCTCTGCCCGGTCGGCTTTCACAGGGGGACCTTGTTCTTCAACCAGGATACTCCGGCCCTCATCCATCGAACGGTAGGCTGCAAGGACAACCCTGATATTTTTCTTTGCTTCCTCTCCGTCCACCGCAGGTCTCTTTTTTTCTTTTATGCATTGAAGGAAATGATTGATTTCCGCCAAATAGCAATTGTTTATTTCAACCGTATGGGTTTCCCATTCCTCATTGACAAGCAATTTGATATCCGCCGATCTAATGGAGGCCCATATGGAGCCATCCGTCATAATAGCGCCTCTATCCCCGTAGATCTCAATACCGTTTCTCGCATAAGGAAGCGCCCCACTCGTCGTGACTGCACCGTAGGCGCCATTTTTGAATTTTAAGACAGCTGACACCGTATCTTCACCGGTGCAGTCAATAAATAGATTTTGGCTGAATGCACTGACCTCTTTAATGTCGTCATCCAGAATATAGCGCAACGCATCGATTGCGTGAATTCCCATATCAAATAGGACACCACCGCCGCCGATTGAGCGATTGAGGCGGAATTGATCGGGTGTAAATTGATCACCCTGATTTTTCTTGAAAGATGTAATAATCTCGGCTCTGGCAAGACCCACTGTGCCGATTCGGCCGTTTGCAATCAATTCCTTAACGGCTTGATGAATTCTATGAAAACGCATATTGTGGCCGATCATCAAAACGACATTGTTTTTCTTAGCGGCAATGATCATTTGGTCACATTCTTCAATGATCGGGGCCATCGGTTTTTCACAGAAAACATGCTTACCATATTGGGCTGCCAACACGGTATGCCCGCAGTGAAGAAAGGTGGGTGAGGCAATGTACACAACATCGATTTCCTTGTCATTACACAGCGCTTCGGCCGAATCGTAGAATTTAGGGACTTCGTGCTTGTTGGCAAATGCTTGGGCTTTTGTCTTGTCTCTGGCCATAATGGCCCACAGACGCGACTCTTTTGATTGTTTTATGGCGGGTGCGAAGACATTGTCTGCAAATCTCCCAGCCCCGATAACGCCCCATTTATATTCCATGGCCTTCTCCTGCCTACGACGATTTTTTCCTCTAAAGTTTAGGATTCACGCTTTCATGTCCTTGATTTTGAGACTATCGAATATTGTTATGACTCATTGATGAGCAGGGATGATAAGGGAATGGAGTCTGATAGACTCCTTCCCTTATTACTATCATCCCTTTAAACGATATTTGTCTCTCGTTTTTTAAAGTGTTGATGGTCTCGCAAAAAGTCTCCAGGGCTGTTACTCCCGCGTGGCCTGTCCCCACGAAGGCGGGGAGCGGGAGTCCAGAAGTGGATGATTCACCTGGATTCCCGCCCTTCGGCCACGAGCCCAGAGCCGAATGGCTTTTGCGGGAATGACGAAAAGAGGTGATTTCTGCCTTTTTACGAATTCATCGCGTGTTGGAATTGGACAATCATGTTCATCAGACAATATTCCTATTTCACATACTGGTTGATTAAATTGAGATGTTCCTGGGTTGCCGCACCAGCTTCAGTTTCAGCCTTCTTCACTTCTGCCATGAAATCATCCACCAGCTTGTCG
>CAZXCQ010000022.1:34440-35521 GCA_964639275.1 uncultured Desulfobacteraceae bacterium
AGCTTCAGTTTCAGCCTTCTTCACTTCTGCCATGAAATCATCCACCAGCTTGTCGCCGAATTGTTTTCTCAAATAATCAGTGACAGGCTTCTGGGTGACTTTCCTAAATTCTTCCCTTTCGGCTGCCGTAGGTGTATAGACTTTGACACCTTTCGATAATAATTTGTCTATTTCTTGAGCTGCTAGGGTTTCGGACATGCCCCGGCAGACCTGCTCTGCATGTCTTCCGGCCTCAACCAGTATTTGCTGGTAGTCATTGGGCAAATTCTTAAACCATTTCTGATTGACGATCAGAAAAACCATATCCCACGTATGATTCGTAATTGAAGCATATTTGATGACTTCATCCAGACTGGCAAAAGATAAAACGGCGACTGGAGTTTCGAGGCCGTCGACAATTCCTGTTTGTATTGAGGTGTAGAGTTGATTGAAGGTGATCACCGGAGCCGCTGCGCCGCAGCTTTCCATAAATATCTTTAAGGCCTGGCTTTCAGGAATTCTAATTTTCAATCCTTTCAAATCTGCAGGTTTCTTAATCTGCCGCTTGGTTGTTCCAAAGGCCCGGCTGCCCCCATTGTCTGCCATGTATAGAGGAACAAAGCCGGCTTTCAGCCACAACTTGTTAAATTGCTCGCCCATGGGGCCTTCAAACACTCGCCATGTTATTTCCGGCGACGAAAAGAGGAATGGGATGTAAATAAGATTTATCTCAGGAACATAAAGCGTCGCAGCAGCTGAAAAAACCGTACAGGCCTGGATCGCTCCCATTTTCGTTTGATCCACCATTTCCGGCATCGAGCCAAGCTGAAAGCCGGGGTATACCTCCACTTTGATGCCGCCCTGCGTATGGCGCTCAACATAATCTTTAAACTCAAGGGTGGCTGCAGCGATCATATGCTTGTGGGGATCTGCCGGTCCGGGATTGCCGATCTTCATAATAATGGGACCGGCTTGCGGGGACGTTATGCCACATAGCAGTAACAAAACAAGACCGGAAACCACCATCAAAACTGTCTTTAGCATGCGATCTTTTTTCATTTTCTACCTCCTTTAAGGTTTCGTCAAAATAACCTTGCCAAGT
>CAZXCQ010000023.1:0-35041 GCA_964639275.1 uncultured Desulfobacteraceae bacterium
GCCTCATTCACTTCATAAAACGGGGTCAACGCTTCCATGCCAGCAACTACTCCTTTCAGTCTCCCTGTAATTCAGAGTTATCCGCCAGTCAGGTGATCAAGAAAATGTGATTTTTCTAACAAACCCCCCATCCAATGTCAACCGTTACCCTCCAGATCTTTGAAAGCCGTTCACGGGTTCAAAGGCTCAAGATTTCGGGTTTCCTCCGCTCTGAGAGCGGGGACCTCCGCCCCAACTCCGGCGGACAAGTTTGACAGGTTTCATGATTTGTATCAATTTAGGTGTTACCATGATTTAGCATTTGGGGTTTCAGGATTGGCAATCTAACCAAAGGGCCTTGTCCGCCGGAAATCGGGTAGAAATGGGGAAACCCCCTCCCCTTTCCCAGGGATCTTGTCAGGAAACTGGACAAAAAGATGTTCAAAGCCAAGCTCTCTTGCATGGGTATAGACCTCCCTGAATTCCTCCGCTGTGACTGTTCGATTCAATGCCTCCTCTTTATGGTCCAAAACAGGATGGTATTGCGACATGAGGCTAAGCGGGAGCCCACGCCCAAACTCGACAAAAAGGCTTGTGAGGGCATCGATTGAATTCCTGATATTTCCGGGTAGGATCAGATGTCTTACCAGGACGCCTTTGCCTGCAACCTCGCTCCCCGTATAAAAGGAATCGAGAAAGCGCTTTTGTCTGACCATCTCGGCGATCGCCCCAAGCGCAACATGTGGATAGTCGCGGCATCTGGAGAGTCTTTCGGCCAGGGATGAATCAGAATATTTGTAGTCAGGAAGATAGATATCGGCATGCCCTTTAGCCGCTTTCAACATCTGCACAGATTGGTAGCCGGAGAGATTATAGACCATCGGAAGATCAAGACCCTTTTTTCTCAGCCTCGAGACAAGCCGAAACACATGGGGGAAGAAATGGTCAGGCGTTACAAGATTGATGTTATGGACATGATAGCGCTCAACCATTCCCAGCACAGCTTCAACCAGCCTTTTCAGGGTGGTCCTCACGCCAATCCCCCCGCTTGATATCTGATAATTCTGGCAGAAGGAACATCGAAGGGTACACCCAACGAAAAAGACCGCCCCAGAACCGTTCCTGCCCGTGATCGGGGGCTCTTCCCCGAGATGGGGCCCAACATGGGCGACCCGAATTTGATCGCTTTCTCCACAAAACCCTCGCCGCATCTTTCCATCTCCACTGGACCTGGAGACGCCACATCGGCGCGGGCAAAGGGTGCAGGCTTTATATGACTTGACGAGGTCCATAGCGAGTGCAGCGTATCACTTGACTCCCTTGTGGGCAAGATCCATGGTAACTTGTCAAAAACGTAAGGGGTGAATGGATTCTGGACAGTTGACTTTGTTGGGAGAGCGTCCTAGTATTCCGCCGAACTTGGCCGGTCGTATCAATTTAGATTTCTCGAAAACTGGAACTGAGACAGGGCAATGGGGGCTCCGTGATTATGAAAGACCCAGTACTCCTGGTCAGGCGAAAAGACAATTTCTGCACCCTGGTCCTGAACCGACCTGAAAAGAGAAACGCCCTTTCACCGGAGTTGCTTATCAAGTTCTCCCGGACCCTCGAAGAACTCTCGGAAGACCATACCATCCGCACCCTGATCATCACAGGCGCCGGAGACCGGGCCTTTTCTTCCGGATACGACATCACGGCCCTGCCGACGCGACCCGCCCCCGGTGTCAAACAGGACCTGAGTGACCGGATCCCCTTTGAATCGGCTATGCAACATATCGTGGATTACCCCTACCCGGTCATCGCCATGTTGAACGGATATGCCTTTGGGGGTGCCTGCGATCTGGCGGTCTCATGTGATATCCGGATCGCGGCCGATGATATCCGTATGGGAATGGTTGCGGCCAGGATGGGCCTGGTCTATTCTCCGGAGGGGTTGAGGCGGTTTATCCAGACCATTGGACTCTCAAGGACAAAAGAGATATTCTTTTCCGGCCGCACCTATGACGCGGCAGATCTCAAACAGCTCGGGCTGGTCGATTATCTGGTCCCCAGGTCCGAACTGGAGTCTTTTACCCATGACCTGGCAAGGGAGATCGCGAGAAATGCCCCCCTGTCCCTGAGGGGAATAAAAAAGATCTTGAATATGATCCTCCGTTCAGACAAGATGGGAAAAGAAGACCAACTGGAGGCCCACCGACTCATGGAAGAGGCCCTCAGGAGCCAGGACTTGAAGGAAGGCCAAACCGCGTTTCTTGAGAGACGCCGCCCCGTGTTCAGGGGCAAATAATATTGATGGTTTCGTAAAAGCCACTGAAATGCCTAAAATGATCTAAAGTGCCTAAAATGCCTAAGATTGTAAGACTAACAAAACGGAAAGGAGCATCTTATGGGCAAGAGAGTACTCAGAACCAAATTGTGTGATATCTTAGATATTGAATACCCGATCCTGAGTGCAGGCATGGGACCCACGCTGATAGGAGAAAAGACCGGCGCCCCGGTCGAACTGGTCGTAGCCGTCTCAGAGGCCGGCGGGCTGGGCGTCCTGGGAGGCAGCGGTTTCACAGTCGATGAGTTAAGGAACGCCATTCGGGAAATCAAGGCCCTCACGGATAAACCATACGGTGTGGATCTCCTCCTCCCCAAACGCGTGGACACCCGCAAAGGCATGGAGGGGGAAGAGGTTACGCAACTGCCCCTCAGCCAGGTCCTGGAGATGCTCCCCAAACCCCATCTTGACTGGATTAAAAAAGTAAAAGAGGAACTGGAGCTCCCGGACGTTGATGTCATGGTCAGATTAAATACCACTACCATGCGACCCAAAGAGGCGATTCAGGTGTGCATCGAGGAGAGGGTACCCCTTTTTTGCGCCGGCCTCGGAAATCCGGGTTTTATGGTCGAGGACGCCCATGCCGTGGGAATGAAGGTGCTCGGGATTACCGGGAACGTAAAGAATGGCCGTCGCATAGCCGAATCGGGTGTGGATCTACTGGTGGCCCAGGGGCACGAAGGAGGCGGACACACGGGTCGGATCGGGACCATGGCCCTGCTGCCCCAGGTTATCGACGTGGCATCCCCCGTGCCGGTCCTGGCCGCCGGTGGCATCGGGGACGGCCGGGGACTTGCAGCGGCCCTCGCCATGGGCTGTGTGGGTGTTTGGGTGGGCACCCGGTTTCTGGCCACGGACGAGGGGGGTGCCCTGGATATCAACAAGGAGCGCATCCTCCAATCCAACGACGAAGGGACACGTGTCAGTACGGCCTACACCGGAAAGACCTTGCGGGCGAGCCTCAATAAATTCCATCGGCTATGGGACGAATCCGGGCTTGACCCCATCCCCTTCCCCAACCAGGTTCTGATCTCCTCAGCGCTTCTCTGGAGTTTCCTTGAGGCCAACAAGACCGATTACGTGGGGGGCCTTGCCGGTCAAATCTCGGGGCTTATCCAGGATATCAAACCGGCCCGGCAGGTCCTGGAAGAAATGGTAGAGGAGGCGGTGGAGATCCTCACAAAAAGGCTGCCGGAAAACGTGGTTATGAAGTAAGCATGGCCTATAACCCGGCCCTGGTGCGCCTGGCCTGCCCTGACCAGCGGTAGAGGTGTACCAGGGCCCTTGCCGCCCGCCTTAGCGAAGGAAAGGCAGGAAACCCGGCCTCAAAGAACTGTCTCCTCAGGTGGACCCCGACGCCTGCCAGCTCTGGATCTCCACCGTCAGACTCCACCGTAAACACCGTTGGCTTCTTTTCCTCCCTGGCCTTCAGGTACCGGATGATCTCCGGTGTCGAGTCGGGCAGGTCGGGAAGGTGAAAGGCCATTCTGGGAATCAGCCGGTCAACAATGATCATAGAAATATTGGGGTCGCCATAACCCAGCTCCAGGACCTCTTTCAGATACTCGGAGTCCTGGAAGACCCTGAACATATCCAGGGGATTTCCCGCGATAGAGCCCGCGGCAGGAACGCCCTTCCGAAGACGCTCCATGGTCTCACCAGAGAGCCGGGGCACATCAAGGCCTTCCCGGATGCATGTGTCGCTGTATGCCACGCTGTTTCCCCCTCCCCCGCCCACAAGAAAGACCCCCTTGCCTTTGGGCGGAGAAAGCAATGCCAGGCCGATCAGGCTATCGGCCCACTCATCCATTGAGCGCACCCGGATTACCCCTGTCTGCGCGAAGAAGCCCTCCCAGATCCTGTTCTCACCGGACATGGCCCCCGTATGGGAGGCCGCTGTCATGGCCCCGGCTTCGCTCTCCCCCCCTTTCCAGAGGACAATGGGCTTTTCTTTGTTGACCTCCCTGGCAAGACGGAAGAACCTGCGGCCGTCCTGGACGCTCTCCAGGTATATGGCGATCACCCTGATGGCTTCGTCTTTTGCCATAAACTCAAGATAGTCGCAGCTCTCCAGGACCGCCCCGTTTCCAAAACTCACCGCCTTATTCACGCCCACCCCCAGAGAAGAGGTATATTCGGTCAGACGCTGGGTAATGCCGCCGCTCTGGGAGATGATACCCAGGGGCCCGTCCAGCCCGGGGATCGCCCCCCAGGCGGTCAGACGGGCGGAAGGACAGTACGGGCCCATGCAGTTGGGGCCGATCACCAGCAATCCCTTTTCTTTTGAGATGGACCGGATCTCCTGCTCAAGCCTTATCCCTTCCAGTGTCCCGGTCTCTTTGAAGCCCGAGGAGAGGATGTGAATATGTCGCAGGCCGATCCGGGCGCACTCATCCAGGATCGATGCGACCAGCCCTGCACCCACCGCCACGATGGCCAGATCTGGCACCTCCGGCAGGGCGGAAAGGCCGGGATAGGCCTTGAGTCCCTGTATCTCTTGTGCCTTCGGGTTTATCGGATAGATCCTCCCGGGAAAACCGGCCCCCAGGAGCTTTTGCAAAAAACTCGTCCCCCCGAATCGGAAACCTCCCCTGGCGACACCGACGATGGCAATACTCTTTGGATTAAAGAACTGTTTCAAATCGTAACCTCTCAGATCCATAAACCGATCCCTGTGTCACCCGGCGAGGCTTCGCCTTCCGGTCCCGGCACGGGGAAACCGACAAGTCAGTGGCCCAGACACTGATACAAGAAGACCGGTAGTCCATGCGAAAAATCTTAGGCATTTCAGGCACTTCAATGGATATCCCTCTTCATCATCAAGGCATCCTGGCCTTCTGGGTAAAACCCCTTTTTAACCTCTGATAGGACAAAACCGTGCTTTTCAAAAAGCCTTTTTGCCGCGAGATTCCTGGGGGCAGTGTGCAGGATCAGCGTTTCCATATTTAGCTTCTGCGCCCTCTCTATCACCTTTGCCATAAGAAGATCCCCGATACCGGACCTGTGTCTTTTGGGTTCTACCGCAATGGCCAGCAGCTCGCCCGCAAGGGAGAGATGCCAATCCTCAGAAGGCCTCCCCAACATGGCAAACCCCACCGGTCTCCTTCCCATAGAGGCCAGGAGGGTAACGGCTATTCCCGACTCAAACCAGAGGGGCAACAGCTCTTCATAGGGGCCATAGATCCGAAAGACCTTTCGGCTGAGATGCCGGATAAAATCCGTATCCGCTTTGCCGGCCTCCCGCAGGGTGATCTGTTTTCTATGAACAGTCCTTTCCCTGCGAATACCCGGAGGTCCCGAGAGATCACCCTCTCTCCTTCCGGCACGACCGCCCAATGCCCTGGCCTGCCTCAACCTGGCAATCCGCTTGGTCTCACCATATTTTCCGAATCGACCGCCCTTACCCATAAGACCCCCACACAGACCAGACTCCTAACCCCCGACTCCCGCCATGTCAAGAGACATCCTTAAAACCCTTTCGTACCAGCCCTTTCCCCTTGACACACAACAATGGCCACTCCTATACTCCTGTCACTCAGAAGCGGTCACTGTAATATCTTACCCGGCAGGCCCAATAACGCCAACTATAAGCATAAGGAGTTCATCATGTCCACCATCTCCAATTCCTTTATCGAGCGCGACATCAAGACCCTGGTCCACCCTTACACTGACCTTGCACTCCACCGGGAAAAAGGCCCCCTCATCCTCGAACGCGGGGAGGGGATCTACGTCTGGGACAGCGATGGCAGGCAGTATATAGAGGGTCTCGCCGGCCTCTGGTGTACCGCCCTCGGCTTTGGCGAGGAGGCCCTGGTCGAAGCCGCCGCCAAACAGCTCAAAAAGCTGCCCTACTACCACCTCTTCGGCGGCAAAAGCCAGATACCGGCCATCGAGCTGGGTGAGCGGCTCAAGGGCATGGCGCCCATGCCCGTATCAAAGGTCTTTTTTGTAAACTCCGGTTCTGAGGCCAACGACACCCAGATCAAGCTGATCTGGTACTACAATAATGCCGTGGGCCGGCCCGAGAAGAAAAAGATCATCAGCCGAAACAAGGCCTATCACGGCGTGACAATAGCCACCGCGAGTCTCGCAGGACTCCCGTTTGTGCACCAGAGTTTTGACCTTCCGATCGCCCGTATCCTCCACACCGACTGCCCCCATCATTATCGCTTTGCAGAGCCGGGAGAGACAGAGGAGGAATTCGCCACACGCCTTGCCCGAAATCTGGAAGAACTGATCATTCAGGAAGGCCCCGATACCGTGGCGGCCTTTATCGCTGAGCCTGTCATGGGGGCAGGCGGTGTGATTGTCCCGCCGAGGACCTATTTTGAAAAGGTGCAGGGGGTCCTCAAGAAGTATGAAATCATATTTATCGACGACGAGGTGATCTGTGGATTTGGGCGCACGGGGAACGTGTTTGGATGCCAGACCTTTGGCTTTGTACCGGATACGATGTCGGTGGCAAAATCCTTGTCTTCGGCCTATCTCCCCGTAGGGGCGGTCCTTATCCCTGACTATATCTACGAGGCCATGATGACGGAGAGCCAGAAGCTCGGCACCTTTGGTCACGGATTTACCTATTCGGGGCACCCAACCTGCACGGCGGTTGCCCTTAGAAACCTTGAACTTATGGAGGAGCGGGGAGTATTCGGGCACGTCCAGGGGGTCATACCACAATTTCAGAAACGCCTGAGTTCCCTGAGTGACCATCCCCTGGTGGGTGAAACAAGGGGCGTGGGATTGATGGGGGCCTGCGAATTGGTGGCTGACAAAGGATCAAAGCGCTCCTTTGACCCAAAACTGGGCGTGGGTGCATATTGCATCACTCGTGCCCTGGATTACGGGCTGATCGTACGCAGCCTGGGAGATACCGTCGCCTTCTGTCCCCCCTTGATCATCACGGAGGATCAAATCGACGAACTATTTGACCGATTCTCACAGGCATTGGCAGACACCGAGGCATGGGTGGAAAAAGAGCAGCTTCGCACGGGATATCATTTTTAACTTTTTTGTAACATTCTGACCGGTATGAAAGCCGGGCAATGGGGGTTCAGAATCCCCATTGCCCGGCTTTCAAAAAGCTAACGTGTTTCCGGGGTTCTAATTTCAGTTCTTCCCCTAACCCTGAATCCCGATTCCTCAAGAAACCCTGTCGAAGATCCCTCTGGACGGGGAACCTGTGAACGGTTACCCCTTGAGAAAATCGGGGGTGCTGTATTCCGGGTCCGGATACGTGTAGAACCCCTTTCCGGTCTTCCTGCCTAGTTCCTTTTGGTCAACCTTAGCCTTGAGGGCATCCGGCGGATGATCCTTCGGGTCTTTTGATTCATTGTAATAGACCATCTCAATATTATAGACCACGTCCAGCCCCACATTGTCCATGAGCCCAAAGGGGCCTTGTGACATCCCTGTAAAGATCATCCAGGCCCGGTCAATATCCCTGAAATCCACAAACCCTTCCGCCCACATATACAGCGTCTCCCGTTTGATGGCACGCCACACCCGGTTAAAACAGAACCCAAGGATCTCCTTGTTGACCGTGAGGGGGACGCACCCGACTGAGTGGATCCATACCTTGCCCGACTCCATGATCTCGGCCGTTGTTTCTTTGCCGCCCATGATATCCACCATATTTGCTCCCAGGGCCGGGAAATAGAAGTGGAGGTTCAGACACCTGTCGGAGCGGGTTGTGACACCCTCAATCCTCGAAATAGGGATGGAAGAACTGTTGGTCGCGAGTATGGCCTTTGGGGGCGCAAGCGCGTCGATCTTTTTAAAGACCTCACGCTTGAGTTCCAGATCCTCCGGTACGGCCTCGATGATAAGGTCTGCGTCCCTGACTGCCTCACGCAATTCAGTACAAACCCTTACCTTCCCAGCCCCCTTCTCCCATTCTTCCACCGACACAACAGGGGTCACCCCCCTGCTCTCTATGAGGGATCCAAGGTCTTTCAGCGATCTTTCAAAGGACGCTTTATCCGAATCGTAGGCCGTAACATCATAGTCAAAACAGGCGGAAAGGGTAGCAATCTGGCTGCCCAAAATACCTGTGCCCACCACCGCAACTCGGCTTATCTTCTCTGTCATCCCCACCTCCTCGCAACACTTTGGGTATCAATTTGCTAGCCTTTGTTAAAATTGACACTTGCACCGGGCAATGTGGGGGTTCCGAATCCCCATTGCCCGGCTTTCAAACGGCTAAAGTGTTACTACTTTGGCAATTTGAAACAAAACTTCTCAATATGAACCGTCCCACAATAGTCTTGTCATTCCTCATGCCCGACTTGATAAGCCTGCTCCGGACCGGATCCGGGGTTTGCCCGGAATGACGATAGGGGGAAAACCGTCTCCCTCCCTGGCAATCATGGCTGCACCCAGGGCACCGACGATCTGGGGTTCATCCGGTACCACAATTGAATGGCTGATCTCTTCTGAGAGAAGCCTGACCACGGCCCTGTTTTTTGCCACCCCGCCCGTCATGACCACCCGGTCTTTTACCCCAACCCGTGTGGCAAGACCGGCAGTACGACGGGCAATGGCCCGGCTCACAGCCATGGAGATATCGGCCGACGCCTTGCCCTGGCTGATAAGGCTCACCACCTCGCTCTCGGCAAAGACGGTACACGTCGAGGAGATGGTAAGTTCTTCTTGCGATTCAAAGGCCAGATCACCCATCTCGTCCAGGGCAACCTCCAGGGCGCTTGCCATGACCTCCAGAAAACGGCCCGTGCCCGCAGCGCATTTGTCGTTCATCGCAAAATTGACAACCCGGCCTTTCCCCCCAACAAGGATCGCCTTGGAGTCCTGCCCGCCGATGTCGATAATGGTGCCCGCATCAGGAAAAAGACAGAGGGCACCCCTGGCATGACAGGCTATTTCGGTCTTTGAATCCTGCGCCTGTCTGACCCTCGCCCGGGAATATCCGGTCGAAACCACCCTGACCACATCCCCTTCGCTCACCCCCGCCTGGACAAGGGTGGCCTCAAAGACCTCGGTGGCCGATCTCTGCGAATCATTGCCGGTGGGCAGGATCGCATAACCCGCGATCTTCCCATCCTCCCCGATCAGCACGGCATCGGCCGTAAGCGATCCCACATCGATTCCAGCATAATAGTTCATCGGTGACTATCCATGGCCTCAATAAAGGCCTCGAGTCTGGTCTCGACCTGGGCATCGGAGTAGACCCTGGGATCATTCTGGTCCGCCTCGATGACGACCCCCGGTCTGCACGTGAGCCTGCTCAGCTCCTCCTGGAGCCGGTACATCCCCACCGAGTATGGTTTGCAGGAACGGTTTGAATGCATGATAAAACCGGTCAGTGAGAATTCATCCATCAGCTGTGCCAGGTACTTGATACGCTCCTCAAAGCCACAGTTGATATACACATTCAGGTAGGAGGCGGCCAGGAGTTCATAGGGATCAGCACCGTCCCCTGCCTGATAATTGCTATAGCCTCCCCAGCTGTTGGCATAGGTGGTGACCACCAGGGCGCATTTCTTTCCCTCAAAAAATCTCTCAAGCCGTCGCATCTTGAACCAGACAGGCAGGTTATCCCACAGCACCCGATACCTCTCCTCAGGGATGGAACCGATCTTTTTCTCGGCCCGCTCGGCCACCTCGTCATAAAGCAACTGGTAGTAGTCCACACATTCTTTGGTCCCGCGGAGGGTGACAATAGGCCCAAGATGGATAAAGGAATCCAGGCTGTTAAAAGGAGATGGGATCGTCTTGCCCAGTTGCAGCATCCTCCTCCATAACTCGGCTGCATCGTGGCTGAGGGTCAGGACCTCATAGAAGCGTTCATGGTCAAAGGGACATCCGGTAAATCCCGAGAGAAAGGCCTCCAGATCCCTAAACTGTGCGATGGTATAATCGATCAGGTCGTTGGTGAGACCCTCGTGGAGAAAAGGCGTGTCCACGATAAAGAGGGGCACATGATACTTCCTGGCCACGACCTCGTACCACTTGATGACGGTCTTGCAGATATTGGTGGAGCAGAGAAGGAAGTGCGGAGGGGGTAGACCCGCCGCAGGTCCCCCCTGGGTAATGTCCGCCCCCAGGTCGGTTCGGGCATAGGCGCAGATGTCCTGGGAAAACCCGGCCTTTTCAGCGGCCTCCATCAGCTCCACCGACTGGTGGTTGGCAGCACACATGGCCGCATAGTTCTCGGGATAGATGGGGATAATGTTCATGGCAAACAGGAATTCCACAGGCGCCCCGCTGGTTATCCAGGCGATGGGTTTTTCCCTTGTGGTCTTGGCCTCTATGTAATAGTTGGTCATGAGCTCCTTCATCTTGGAGAAGGCCTTGAATTCTGTCATCTCTCATCCCTCCAGGATCTCGCAAAAGGCGTTGATCCTTGTCCTGACGGCGTCAAAGCTGCTCATGGAAAGCTCAACATCAATCACGGAACATGGAATACCCTCCTCTTTGAGATCTCCCATGAGCTGTGGTCTGTCAAAGGCATCGGGCTCGCAGAACTTGATATACCAAAACAGGACCCCGTCGGCCCCCGCCTCTTTAACCTTGTTTACAAGATAGGGATGACGGTCATTTTGGGGGTTGTATATACAGCAACAGGGTGCCGGGTCAAAGAGAAATTTGGTGACCCCTTCCACCAGGTCCTCCACCTGGAGTTCACCCTTCGAGACAGTGCGCCACCCATTGGCAAAGTCGTCATCCACCACCACCACGCCCAGTTCATCAAGGACCCCGTGGAGCGCCACAGGGTCAAAGACAAGGCCCGAGAGGACCAGCCGCGGCCCTCTGGCCTCCTGGCCCTTGGCGCTATCCAGTCCCCTGATCAGGGTCTCGAGCATGTCGTTATACACGGCCGGGGGCAAAAAGAATCCGGCCTTGATGGCCGCATAAAAATCCCTGTTTTTTGTTATGCCCGGTCTTTCTCGACGGATCTGGTATAGCCTTTGCTGAAGCGCACGGGTACGGCCGCGTATCCTGGCCGCCTCGGCCAGCCTGTCCGCCCCGAGCCTGTGGCCGGTCACCGTTTCAAGTCCAGCAACCACAGAGCGAATCACGCTCCTGAGATAGGACCGTCTCGCCTCCACTGTCCTTGTGATGGGGATCGAGAGTTCCACGGTGGGTTTGGAAAAGAGCCTTTTGTAGATCTCCCTCAGGTTTATCAGGGTGTCGCAGAGCGAGGTGAAGGCATATGCCCTGACCATTTCTGCACCCCCGATAAGCTCCAGCTCCAGGACCGACCTGGCCACAGAGCAACAATAGGCCTGGAGATAGGCATCCACCTTTCCAAGGGGCAGGTTGTTTCCCCATAGCTGAACCGCATATCCCCCTGCCGCGTCAATCAGCTCCATGGGGAAATAGGCCGGCATCACCCCGATCACCGGGCGGTTCAGGTCTTTTTCATATTTCAAGATGGTTTCAGATGCGCCAGATATTACCTCATAAAAAGGATCAAACATGGTCGTGAATCCCCTTTTGACACGATCAACAGGATTAACCAGAGTAAATATTACCTTCGTCCGGGTCTAGGTATTTGCCAGGGTGCCCCCATCCACATAGATCGATTCTCCGGTGATGTAATTGGCATCATCGGAACAGAGGAAAAGAACCGCGCCCACGATCTCTTCGGGCTCCCCCAGCCTCCCTTTGGGGATCCTCGCCGTAACCATCTGCTCCACCTCCGGGTTCCCCCAGATAGGCTGGCTAAAGGCGGTCTTGGTCAAACCAGGCCCCACGGCATTGACATTTACATTGAGGGACGCCCATTCCACCGCCATGCACTTGGTCAGCATAGAAAGCGCCGCCTTGCTGGCATGGTAGACCCCCATTCCCGCACCCCCTCGGACCGCGCCGACGGTGGTGATATTCACTATCCTTCCACCCCCCTGTTGACCCATGATTTTGGCCACAGCCCTGCTCAGCAGAAACGCCGCTTTGCAGTTGACGCCAAAGATCTTGTCCCAGCCGTCCTCTCTCAGGTCCATGAGGGGTCTGAGAAAGCTCCTGGCCGCATTGTTGACCAGGATGTCCACACGGCCATAGGTCTTGATGGTGGTCTCAACCAGCCGGTCTATCTCCTCATTCACCATCAGATCGGTCACCACCGGCGCGGCTTGACCGCCGTTGGCCTTGATCTCATCGGCCACCTTTTCAAGCTCTTCGAGGGTCCTGGAGGCCAGGACCACACTGGCCCCGCATTCGGCAAGACCCAGTGAAATGGCCCTGCCAATCCCTTTTCCTCCACCGGTTACCACGGCCACCTTTCCGCCCAAATCATAATTTCTCGGCATCTTTCGATCTCCTTTCAACGTCTACAGTTGGTAACTTCTCAAAAGGTTCGGGGGTAATACTTTAGTCGCTTGAAACCCGGGCAATGGGGATTCCGGAGCCTGCCCCGGACCCGATCCGGGGTTCACCGGAATGACGTGAACTTAGCCTCTCTTGTCATTCCGGCCCCGTACCAAATACGGGATAAACTCCAGCCGGAATCCAGACCTTCGGACAGTAAACATGTCTACCGCCTATTTACCTCCAGTATCACTTTAATTTTTTCGGACAGCACCGCGACTGAAAAGGGTTTCTGGATGAATCCTTCGGCACCGGCATCAAGAATATTCTGGGCAGGGCCATCTATGGTGTAACCGGTAAATACGATCACTTTCAGATCGGGTCTCGCCTTCATGATAAGGGGATACACCTTGTTGCCACTCGTATCGGGCAGCTTGATGTCCAAGAGAGCCAGATCAATATCACCATCAAAGCTGCGGGCGATCTCAACGGCCTCAGAGCCGGTCTTGGCCTCCAGAACGCGATAACCCAGCCGATGCAATGTCTCGCGGGTGATCATCATTACGTCTTCTTCATCCTCTATGACCAGGATGGTCCCTTCACTCGTTACCGGCTCGACCCGGGGTCTTGAGACCACCTCTTCCGTAACCGTTTTTCCACGCTGGATGGCAGATAGACCCGGCTCCCCTTCCCGAGCGCCCAGTCTGCCAATGCCTGGCCCTGGCGGGCAGATTGCGGGCAGGTAGATGCGAACGACGGTCCCCTTCCCCAGTTCCGAATCCACAGTGATTGCGCCATCGTGGTTTCTGATAATGCCGTAAACAGAGGCCATGCCAAGTCCGCGACCGATAAAGTGGGTGGTAAAAAAGGGATCAAATATCCTCCTTTTTGTCTCTTCATCCATGCCTTTTCCGTCGTCCTCAATGGAAAGACAGACATAGGGACCCGGTTTGAGACCCTGGAGATCCTTTATGAGTTTCTGGTCAACATCGATGTTTCTGGTAGAGACCCGGATACGACCCGGGCCTTCTATGGCCTCGTTTGCGTTGGCCAGTATGGCTGAGAGGACCATCTGCATCTGGGTGCTGTCGACCTCCACATTCGAGACATCCAATGGCAGGTCGGTCTCTATACGGATACCCCGGCCAAGGGTGTGTTCAAGTAGGGGCAGGGTGTCTGTCACAAAAACGCTCAGGGCCGTGGGGCGGGGATTATATTTGCCTCCTCTCGCATAGGCCAGCAACTGACTGGTGAGGTGGGCCATGCGAAGGGCGGATTGCTTCATGGCCTTGGCATAATCCACTATTTTCTCATCGTATGGATATTCCATCTCAAGTAGCCCGGTGTGACCGGTGATGGAGGTCAGGGCGTTGTTGAACTGATGGGCAACGCCACCTGCCAGGGTGGCAATAGCCTCCATCTTTTGGGTCTGTTGGAGTTGGGCCTCAAGCTTCTTTTTTTCGCTGATATCCTTAAAGATACCCAGCGTGCCCGTTACCTCGCCCTCTTCATCCCTCAGGAGTGAGGCTGAGAGGATAACATCAACAAAGCCGCCGCCCTTTTTCTTGAATTGTATTTCACGGTTTCTTATTTCTCCCTCAGCCACCAACTCCCTCATGATCTCCTTGGCATCCTCTATTCCATTGCGGTAAAAGAGGGATATTTTCTTACCAATGACCTCTTTTGGCTCATAGCCTATCATATCCTTCAGTCTTGGAGTGGTGTACAAGACTTCTCCTTTAAGATCGGTCGTCGAGATGCCGTCGATAGAATTGTCCAGGATATTCTGGAGGAAGTTTTTGGTGTTGTTGAGCTCCTCTTCCATCTGTTTTCTCTCGGTCACATCCCGGACAATGCCCCTAAACCCGACCGTCTGACCTTCGGGATCGGTTATGAGAGAAACCGAGGTCTCTATGTATCCCTTGCTCCCATCCTTTCTCACAACCGGCCAACAAAACCCTGTGGCCGGCCTTCGGGTGGTATAGACCCCATTAAATACGCGATATACCTCTTTGGCCGTCTCCTCATCCGTGTACCTCTTGTAATTCACCCCCATCATCTCATCATCCGGATACCCGTATATCTTGCAAAATGAATCATTAAAAAATGTGAAGTTCCCGGCCAGATCCACTTCATAATAGCCGTCTTCGATACTTTCCAGGATCGTCCGGTATTTCTCCTCGCTTTCCCTCAGTGCCTGCTCGGAATGGACCCGCTCGGTTATGTCCCTTGAAACCCCCTGAAACCCGATGATCTTCTCTCCCTTTTTCAAGGTGATCGCGCTGGTCTCAAAATACTTTTTTCTATCGCCCTTGACGGTCACCTCGAGCGGGAAATCCTGCAACGGGACCCCTGTCTCAAAGACCCGGTGGAAGGCGTTAAAGATCTTCTCGTGGTCACGAGACGGGGTATAATCGCTATAATTCATCCCCACCAACTCCTTGTTTGTATAACCGGTAAGACGCTCTGCCCCCTTGTTTACCTCGGTAAAATTACCCGCCAGATCCAGGGTATAGACAAAATCGGTTGAATTCTCAAAAATTCCCCGATATCTCTCTTCCGAGTCCCTCAGGGCCTCCTGGGCGTTTTTCGCCTCGGTAATATCGATTTCTATACCCTCCAGATAGCCCATGTCTGGATAGATGCGAAGTGAGGAGCGTATCCAGACGATCTGGCCGTCCTTCCGGAAAAAACGGGCTTCGAAATCGTTGATCTCTCCCTTTTCCCGGAGTTGGGCCACCATCCGTTCGCGAGTTCCCGGATCGACATATTGCTTCGAACCGACCAAGTCGCGAATACACTCTTCCCGGTTCTCATAACCGTGTATCCTGGCAAATCTCTCATTACATTCCAGGACCTTGCCATCGCTGATCCTTGTCCGAAAGAGACCGGCCTGGGCATTATTGAAGATATTTCGGTATTTTTTCTCACTTACCTTAAGTGCTTCCTCAGCCTCTACCCGCCGGGTGATATCTTTTGACACCACCGTGACAGCACCTATTTTTCCGTCCGGTCCCCTGACAGGGCTGAGCGTTCGAAGAAAATGCTTTCCATCTTTGTGGCTGATATGTTCCTGCTGTAAGGGTTCACTGGTGATAACCACCTCTTCTACTCCCATGGCAAACTCCCCGGTGTCATCTTCGGAATGGAATTCCCCATAGCTCTTTCCGATAATATCTTGAGAGACGCCAAGCCTTGATAGGTGTCTCTTATTCACAAAAAGATAGGTGCAATCCCTGTCTACTAGGTATATAGAATCCTCTGTGGATTCCACCACGGAGCGATATTTCTCGGTCTCCTTGAGCCGACCTACCTGCTTTTCCAGCTCATTCACCCTTTGTTCCAATTCGTCATAGGTTGGTTTGCGGGCCATCAAAAAATCCTCCAGCTACTGTTGTTCCCTGTCCATGACCTCTCTTATCTTTTGTGCCAGGCTATCGGCCGTAAAGGACTTTGCCAAAAAATCGATTCCAGGTCCCAGCACACCGTAATGGGAGACGATCTCATCGGTGTGACCTGACATAAAAAGGACCTTTTTGTCTCTTAGCACCTCCACTCCATCCATATCAGGGAGCTGGATATCAAGCAAGATGAAATCTGGTCTTTCTTTTAACGCAAATTCAATGCCCTTTTTGCCATTTTCAGCTCTTCCTCCGCCCGCTTGCTCTCTCTAATGCCTCCACCTTCTGCTCGAGCCCTTGATCGGTGGGTTTCTCGGACATTATGAAGGGTCCCTTTCTTACTTTTCCCCCAGCACGTCCGTCAATTTCTCAGCCAGCTTTGATACCACAAACGGTTTCTGAATAAACCCCTCGGCCCCGGCATCAAGGATCTCCTGCGCAGGGCCATCAATGGCATAACCACTGCACACGATCACTTTCAGACCCGGTCTGGCCTCCATGATAAGGGGATATACCCTGTCACCCGTCATATCGGGGAGCTTGATATCCAGCAGGGCAAGGTCAATCTGCCCCTCAAAGGTCCTTGCCGTCTTGATCGCCTCCTTGGCGGTCTTGGCGGCAAGTACCCGATAACCCAGCCTCTCCAGTATCCGCCTGCTCATCTCCAGCAGGGGCGCTTCATCCTCAATGACAAGGATCGTGCCCTCGCCTCCGGGCAGATCGACCTCCGGCCCAGAAACGACCCCCTCTCCTATTTCTTCCTCAGCCTCAACGGCGGGCAGGTAGATCCTGACGACAGTCCCTTTGCCAACTTCAGAGTCCACCGAAATCCAGCCATCATGGTTTCTGACAATGCCATAGACAGCGGCCATCCCCAGCCCCCGTCCCAGAAAGTGGGTGCTAAAGAAAGGTTCGAATATCCTGCTCTTGGTCTCTTTGTCCATCCCCTTTCCGTCATCTTGTATGGCAAGGCTGACATAGGGGCCCGGGGTGAGGGCAGGATCATTTCTCGCGAATTCCTCATCAACCGCCATGTTTCTGGTTGTGATCCTGATCCGCCCCCGCCCCTCTATCGCCTCATTTGCGTTGGCCACGATGGCCGCCAGAACCATCTGGATCTGGGTGGGGTCTGCCTTTACATCCCAGATATCGAGCGGCAGATCAGTCTCCACACGGATACCAGGATCAATGGTGTGCCGGAGCGTGCGGAGGGTATCTTCAACCGAATCGCTCACAGACAAACGCCGAGGGGTATACTTGCCCCCCCGGGCATAGGCCAGCAATTGATGGGTCAGCCGGGCCATCCGATGAGCTGATGCCTTCATCTCCCCGGTATATTCCATTACCGTCTCATTTTCGGCGAAATCCATCTCAAGCAGCCCCACATGGCCGGTGATGATCATCAGGGCATTATTAAATTGGTGGGCGATACCCGCAGCCAGGGTGGCAATGGCCTCCATTTTCTGGGCCTCCTGGAGCTGGGCCTCAAGCCTTGCCTTTTCCTCTTCGGCCTTCCTTTTTTCGGTGACGTCCCGCACGACACCACGAAAGCCGATGGGCTTGCCCTCCGGGCCCTTGATCAGCGATATGGAGGCCTCTACATATCCCTTTCGTCCATCTTTTTTTATGATTCCCCATTCGAAACCCTTGACAGGAATTCCCGTACTATAAACTTTATTGAAGACCTCATACACTTTCTTGACCGTCTCATCATCCGAATACTCTCTGTAATTCGTGCCGATGATCTCATCCCTGGAATACCCACCCAGTTTAACCATGGGGTCACTTAGAAATGTAAAGTTGCCTGCCAGGTCAACCTTGTAAACCCCCTCTTCGATCCCTTCAATTAGGGCTCGATATTTTTCTTCGCTCTGTCTGAGCGCCTCCTCGGTCCGCTTGCGCATCTCTGCTTCAAGCTCTAATTCCTTCACCCTCTGCTGCAACTCCTCATAGGTCGGTTTCTTGCCCATCGGAAAATCTCCCTATCTTTTCCTGGTTACATAATCATTATCCGACAGTTCCCCCGATAAAAATAAAAAAGGCCCACACGCATTTGCGTCTCTACCAATGGGTATGAGGCTTTTTTGACGCCATCCGGCTGTCAGCCATTTTGGGTCTCCCTGTGTATCCCTTATTGCCTATCAGAGAAACCAATCTTTTATCAGTTCCCTACGTCGTTTATTAGAAATTGTAAGGTTTTTCTGCGCTCCACAGGATAACGGGTGATATGCTTTTGTTTATTGTAGCGTTGAAAAATGGCAAAAATCAAGTTATGCTTAAGAAGCATCTTGTGGTTGCATAATGAACTCACATTAAAATGATATCAATCCATAATGATTAAGACCTGAATCTTGCACATGTATTTTCAAACGGTGCCACAGGAGATTTTTTAAGGAGGTGGAAATGAAGGCCTTAACCATCAGAAACATACCGGACGATGTCTATCAGGGGATCGTCGAGCTTGCGCCCCGCAATGATCGCAGCATCCAACAGCAGGTTCTGGCCATTCTCGAGAGGGCACGCGTCTTAGATACCCAATCGCCTGTCGAAAAGGCAAGGGAGATCCGAAAACGGTTGTATGGACGAGAATTGGGAGATACGGAGGAAGAAATTCGACAGGAGCGTGAACGATGAAAATCATTGTTACCGACACATCGGCGTTGATCCGTCTTTACTTGCCGGATGATCCAATTTCTGATCAATTTGAAGATCATGTGGAATCTGCATGGCGGGGAGAAACTGTCATCATGGTCCCTGAAATTGCACTTGCTGAAGTCGCACAAGTTTTGTGGAAAAAGCAGCAATCAGGATACATCTCCCAATCCGAAGCCGATGAGGTGCTCGCTGCGGTCCTGACTCTGCCGTTAGAGGTCGCTGGGCACAAAGGATTGCTCCTGCCAGCCTTATCGCTTGCCCGTCGATACGGCCTCACCGCCTATGATTCCCTGTTTTTGGCACTGGCGAAAAAAAAGAAAGCCCAGTTGGTTACAGGCGACAAGGAAGTGAAAAAGGTCTTTAAACGTCTCTCACAATTTTAGTGACGCAAGAAATGGCCGTAATGGAGGCGGTGCCCGACAACCTCCGATTTCAGGTCCTCTACGGAAATGCCCTCGCGGATCAGGTATCGAAGCAAACCGGCCCTGGAGATGTCGCCCACCAGTATGGCCCCGATCAGTCGCGATCCGTCCGGAGCAAAAACCAGTTTCCGATAGGACCCTCTGGCCGCCGAGACGTGTGTCTCATAGTCCATGCCATCTGTGTGGACTATCCCCATCGACACAAAAGTTTAAAGGGTCGATTTAAAAAAGCCTTTTAACCCTTTTATTTTTTAGTATTCCCTTTCTCTGACACACATTTTATGCCAAAACATTTTTCAACCACTTCACCGCTATCGTCCATCATTTGAACCAAAAATTCATGCATGCGCTGGGTCTGCCCCGAAATGGCCTTTAGTTCTTTACGCCTCTCTTGGTGCATACACTCCATAATTGCCATCAGCCTTTGGGCCGCCTTTTCAAAGACCTTGAAACTCTCCTGAAACTCCCGGACCGCCTTGGCGAGTTCTTCTTCCACCATTTTGTTGTCCATCTCTTCCCCCGAAATCCACAACTAATCGAAACTGTCCAAGATATCCCCGCCTGTGCACATCCAATATAATCATACCTAGGATAACCATGTCCATATGGATCTTGTCAATGCCTTCTTTACAGAGTGGCAGACCGAAAACCTTATAAGCACTTCGGCCCTGAGCGACTCGACATGAGCTCGTCGACATGTCTCACTGCCGATGGGCTCGCCCATATGTCTCGGAGCCGAACGGGTTTCGTAGGAATCCAGGGCCTGACCCATTATCCCCCCGGGGGTTGAGAAGTTACTATTTTAGGCATTTTCGGCACTTTAGACCACTTTAGGCACTACCAAAACAGCAACCCTATTCAATCACCAGGTACTCAAGGGTAACCGTTCCCTCACTGTTGCTGATTGTGATGGACTTGACGGTTGAACTCAATGATCGCGCTGTAAAGGAAGAATCCCACCCACCCTGAAGCTTTAGGTCTTTGGATGAGCCTAGACTCAGATCTTCATTATAAGTCCCTTGTGCAATCATTATGGTGGTCCCATTGGCCGCAGCATCAATGGCTGGTTGTATCGTCGAATAACAGGGAATGTTGCCCCCACATCCCCCATCTGGAGACACATAAATTGAAGTCGATTCACCAGATCCGACGGCCCAGACATGCACAATGCTTTTTTCTCCATCGGCGAGACGTTGAAAGACATACAGGATACCCCGTGCGCGGTCAAAACACGCTGCAC
The DNA here is from genome assembly GCA_964639275.1 of uncultured Desulfobacteraceae bacterium. Classification (GTDB taxonomy): domain Bacteria; phylum Desulfobacterota; class DSM-4660; order Desulfatiglandales; family Desulfatiglandaceae; genus CAZXCQ01. The sequence goes on from CAZXCQ010000023.1 coordinate 20,290, forward strand.
CCAGATGCCCCTCCTGGGCATATCTGGGTAAACTCGAATCAACATTGTGGAGGTATGGATCAATGTTGAGCGAGGCATAGGGCTGGGGCTCGTAGGTCTGCATCGTACCCCAGGCGACGGCCGCGAGATGCGCAGGGTCGAAAAAGATGATCTGCCTCTCATAGTTCTCGGCCCACCAGCCCCTGTCGTCATTTGGCGGTGGAGGCACCGGCGGGTAGGGAGGTTCATCCGGCCATACTGTTCCGTCGGCGAATCCATACCAGGCGTTTCCAATCCCTTTGGTACCGACAAAGACGACCGCGGAATTCGTGCTGGCGGTCAGCCAGGCCCCCCCGGTCCATTCGTCGGTCTCATTGAAATTATCCATTTGCATGTCGCTGGAGGTGGTTACGGCCTGAGTTCTACTGATATTGATGCCGTACAGGAGCAACGGGGTCATCGAGATGAGGGTGGAGCGGGCAGAAGGTGGGTTGCCATCATTCCATGGGCCATAGGCGAACAGGGCAGGCCCGCGGCCCCCCCATTCGCCTTCCCGAAACCGACCCCCTGCCAGCAGTTTGTTGGGGGTATTTGCCGCAGCCCATTCCTGCGGGATCTCAAAAAGATAGTCATTGGTTACGTATGGCGTGTAATTGCCAAAATACCATGGCCCTGCGGTCTGAGCGTTGGAGAGATCTACTTCACACCAGAAGTGCGTTGGGTTGTCACCATCCTCAAAATGCTGCCCCCATACCGCGTGGAGTTTGGCACTTTCCTGGACGCCCTGTGGAGGGAGATACTCGATATCTCCGTAACGGATTTCGAAATATACCCCGTCAAATATCCCGCCGGTGATGTCCTGAAAACCCTGAAGGGTCGTAGCCGTGTTCAGTTCATCCAAATTGTCTGAGATGATGGGGATCGGAATGCTTATCTCTGATACATAATAGTGCCAATCGTGCCCGATGCCAAAGATAGAACCAGGATAGCCATCTGATGGCCCGGTGGGATCACCCCCCGGGTAATAGGTCATCCCCCCGCCGCTCCATTCCCAGCTTGATCCGCCCGATCCCTCGGGCAACCTGAAAGCCCCCTCATATACCAGGTCACCCGGCTGGATAAGGCCCGCCAAACAGGGATTCGCCACGACCGCAAGGGCAAGAATCGGGAAAAGACCAATCCATTTTTCCTTAAAATTCAATTTTTTCTATTTCAGACTCCCGCAGATTATATTCCGCTGTCCAGAAGTATGCCTCTCCCTTATATATTCTGAACAGTACCAGAATCGGGTCATCCGGATTTTCTAACCCGTACATCTTCATGATATGAGGTCTATCTTTGGCGACTCTTTTCTTATATTCCAGGTCATCAATAAACTCGACCTCCCCGGCCACCCGCAATGCTGTCCCCAGCCCTCCGCCCTCTTTTGGCGAGTAAAAACATGCCTCGACCCTGTTGTTCTCCTTCAGTTGCTGGCACAACACCTTTGATGCATGGGTCTGAAAATGAAATCCTTTTTCATCCGCAAACCATAACCCCATTGGCCTAACTCTTGGCTGCCCCCCCTCAATGGTTGCAAGGTAGGACAAAGAGTTCTCATTGGCAAATCTGACACAATCTTTGAAATCCATGGCTGACTCCTTTCGATCCGAAATTTGTTCCTTATGACCACTTCTACACAAAGTTGGTGTTGATGTACAGGTCCTTTTCATTGCCGACCCTCGCACAGCGCCTGTTTGATATCTTACCACCAATTTGGTCATTTTTCGAAGATATCGACCGCCCCGGTAAAGGGTCACGCCTGCTTTTGACTCACCCTGAGCTCTTTCTTCATTTACTCTATATGTCTATTATGTCTTCTTACCGCTAACCGGGATACTCCAGAATGACTTGGTGTACCTTGATCCTGTGCCCCTCTTCATTGAACTCCATCTCACCGTGTGCATCCCGGTGATCCGCTTCAGCCCGGCATCTAAACTCTACATTCACTCTTACCGGCTCTCCCAGGGGTTCTCGATGGTTCGACGTTCCATACACGGGGAACATGGTCGGATACGACATTCGCAGTGCCCTGACATTTACCGGTCCCCACTCCGGTGCAGCCATCACACCCCCGAACACCCAGACGCTTCCCCTGCTGTAAAAACCGGCAAGCATGTGGTCCCTCACAAGATCCACACGGGTGGTTCCGCGCATACCACTCGGCCAGATGAAGTCCTGTTCAACCCACATGGACATCAGAAGTTCCGAATACCCTCCAAAGCTCATAGCCAAGGTCATGGTAAAAAATATGACGGAGGAATTTGATGATTCACCGTAGCCGAATGCGGTTAGCGTTATGGATACATTGTCCACCAAGATCTGAGATGTCGGTGGTGGATGAGTGAAGGTGAGCCTCTGGGTTACCCAGGCGCTCGCATAGCCTCTTCTGCGAGAACCCGCGTCGGCAAAGCAGTAAGGATGAATGATATTGCAAAACGTGCCAAATTCCGGGTCTTCAATTGTATCAAATCGATAATCTGCCGACGCTGTGGGTATCTCATAGTCCCCCATACCGCCATACATACCAAGGGGGGGTGAGGTTTCTCCGTGCCATTCGGTAGCATATTTCATTCTTAGGGCTGGATTGTGGTAGGTTTTCTTGATCAGTTCCTCGAGACCGCCTTTCCCAACAGCCAGCATGAGATCTCTGTCGAACTGCTCCCCCTGGCGTGCAGCCAGCTCTTTGGCGTCCTTTTTTAGATTCTCACGCTCTTGCCGCAGCTTTTTCAATTCTTGGCGATAATCCTCTTCGGCTTCTTCGATGGATTTTGCCAGATCGCTGCCCAGCGCTTTGGAGAATTTCGGCTGCAACTTCTTTTCGAGCTCCAAGGCGGCATTTCGCGTTTTCTGGTTAAGTTCTTCTGTGGCCTCCCTCAACTTCTGTTCTCTGGCATTTAGCATCTCAACCTTACGTTTCCGTGGTTTCCTCTGTCTCTTTTTTTCTTCCATATTGCTTACCCCCTTTACCGTCTGGCTGTTAAGAAAATTGACTTCGCTTCAAAACAGGACTCTAGTTCCTTAATGGCTCCCCTCTTCCACGAAACCGTGATTTTGGACCTGCCTGCCCCGTGAAATCCTTTAATATTTCGTCTCCGCCAACGCTTAGGGCTCTTTCACCCCCTACCTTATTATGTCAGTTTATTCCGGCGCTATCAAAATGTCACCCAACAGACGAAAACCGAGCACCGAGAAGTAACGGGCGTGAACTGAACAGTAAAACAGAGCCGTGCTGATACAGGTTGGCGCCAAGCAAAAAGAGTTTTTTCTTTGAAGCAAGTGGCATTTTTTCTCTTGCGAAGCCATAAATGGGTGACCCTTTTACACACTCTTATCAATATCAAATGGCGATGCGAAAAATAAAGACCTGGCTCCGATGATTTTTTGAAAATTTGAAGGACGTTCCCTCCTCCCATATAGCCGACTATCTGATGACGTGTTGTTTTTTTGATGAAGTCATAATCTAAAAGATTGTGATATTGTTTTTTAGCATATTCGGTAACGCTTGGCGTCAGCCGATGCCGCGACAGTCCGTTGCTACGGCAAGGGAGCGAAGAAGAGCAACCTTGCCGCAGATCTCAAGGCCCACAACTCCTTTGGGCGTCTGCGGAGTGCCACACCCAAAGAAGTGCTTGAGGTTCTTGTGCGAAAGGTCAGAGGCCGGCAACTGAGATTCAGTCAAGAGATTCTTTACTTGTGGCCCCAGCGGATTGCGGAATATGTTCATCGCTTCCTCCCTTCTTGCCAGCTAGCAACGCGATAACCGGCACCCACCAAGGACTTTGGAGATATATCTCGGACGTGGACGGGCGTCCGGTTCATTGCTTGGTTCGGCATCCATTCACGCGCTTCGTGTTATCACTCGTTGCGAACTCAACCCAGTCAACCCTCCCTCTGTGGAAACAACTCCGGAAGGAAGAACTCCAGATTTCCTATCTCCTCCACGTTGTGCTTGAACCAGGCCAGTGCCTTGCAGTCTGGAAACACTGTCGGACGAATGAACTTGTTAAATAGAGGACGAAGCCCAGGGATGTTAGGACCGAAGGTGGCTGAGTTCTCGTCGATTGTCCCTTCCTCGACACACGTGAATTTGTGCTCCAACCTGACGACTTCTTGCCCGAACCGGCGTAAGACGTGAATGAAGCCGGTCTCGTCGAGTTTCTCGATGCTGGTCACCATGTCGATCAAGTAGTCGATTCTGCCTCCCAGAACTTCCCGGATGTGCATCTGTGCCCCTGGGCCAATGGTCCCGTCCGGCCGCCGTCGAACATAGCGAATCGAGATGTGATCGATTGGGTGCCAGATCTGATACCGCAGCCACGATCTTCCACCGATCTCTATTTTTCCCTCGAGATTCGAAAACCACCACACGAGCATCTTCGGGGTCACACCACAGAGAACGTTGTGGCGCACGCGAAGCTGAAGTCGACCGTCGTCGAGAATACGCAACTCTGTTAGCGCCGTAGCGACATCCCTCATAGTCCAGGGGATCGATCGAGGCGGCTGCAGTTCAATGCGCGGGGCAAGTAGTTTCATATATGATCCTTGCAGCCAGATCGGGTAGGTCAGGGGCCTCTCGACCCCATTCCTCCCTTGGAACCGTGCATGAGACTTTCGTCTCATACGGCTCGAGCATCTCAAAAGGCGGCCCTTGTGGGGCGACCCGGCTGTGTTGCCTCCTAAGGCAATGCCATGGCCCGGAATTCTCGGGCAGGCATGGCCGGCAGCAACCTACCCTCCTTTTTATGCCGACAACGCCAGAAATATCCCGCGTATTCAGGTAGATAAGGGTTTGCTGCTGCTCTAATCTTCACGTGTCGTCGAATCCCAATTCCACTAACCCTCAAGACCTGATAAGGTTTCTTACCGGTCTTGACAGTCTTGGCAATCACGGCAAACACATTCTTTCCCGCAGCCGATCAGTAATGCTTGGTCAGCCATTTCGCGGGTTTTGTAGAGTGCCGTCGGCGCAGCTTTGGTTCATTCTACGGCAATAAAAACCTCATAAAGCTTGAATTGTGTTCGTCATATTCCTCCTCAGATTCATACATGAGTCAAAAGCAGAGTTGACCCCATTCATGGGATTTTCCTCCTTCATATTCTTAACCCACTGAATCTGCCTTTGACCCGACCCTGTGGATCCGCTATTCCGATCAGTCGTTGGGATACCAAAGGAATCGGGCGATCTTCCAGGAGCCATCAGCCTGGCGTCTGAGCACCCATATATAATTGCTGGATTCTCGCTCTAATTTGACGTTTTCCCTCTTTGGCTCCCAAACCGCCTCGAACGCCGCACGGAGTTCCGCCCAGTCGCCACTGATACGGATGCCTTTCACCTTGAGCGAGCAATGGGTCGGATTTGTATCCCCCAGCAGTTGTGTGAGCAGCTTTTTTACCTGAGCGCGGCCCACATAGACCTCCTGGCTCCGCCCCCCTGCCACGACGACGTCATCGGTGAAAAAGGCCAGATTCCGTTCAACGCTCCCAGACAGGAGTGCCGGAACCCAGTCATTGGCGATGCGCATAATCTTCTCTTTAGGGCTTTGCTGCAACGTCTGTTTCTCCCCTCCGGCCCACACAGCATGAGAACCCATTATGCATACCGCAGTGAGCGTCCAAATCGTTACGCTTCTCATTCGTTTTACCATTTCGGTATCCTCCTTATTCTTGTGCAACGCGGCTAGCCGCAACCCAGAGAAGTGCCTAAAGTTAAGGAATTCTGTTAATCAAATGAAAAAGTCTGGGGTTCACAATTCAAGTTTCCGGTTTCAACTTTCAGCAAGACAGATCGGCTGCGTGGTTTAGCCTGAACACTGACCACCGAACACCGAACACTGAACACTGAAACCTCCGTAACTTACAACATGTTGTCGTTCGAGAGGCGCTAAGGTCCTAATAAACAGACAATAACAGTCTGTCTCGAATATGACGGACAACCACAGTCTCCCGGGCGCACACCGTGCATCCATTGTTTTGATGATGAAAGGCTGGCAACCTCAAACTCAAACCGTGCGCATAGGTATACAATGCGTCGATAAACCAACAGCCTTCCCACGCCCGCTCTAGCGTGACAGCATTATATCAGAATATGATAGCGACATTCCACAAAAAGAACCCGTTGCAGGCCCACCCATCTTCCGGCAGTCAGGGTATGAGACCCGGCTGTTTTTGCATGGCATCTGTTTCCTGGATGGGAACTTAATGATGTCATATCATTTACTTGGGTCCACGAGTTAACGAAAATTATGAAAGGGAAACGGCTTTGAAAAAACCCTTGACAGGAAAAATGGAATAGGGTAAACAATATTCCATATTACAGAATATGCTTCCACGATATGGAATAACCATGAAATCACTGCACAAGGTTCTTGACATTATTGACGCCGTCGCCCAGGCCGGCAGCCTCGGAATCGGAGAGATTTCGGCGCGGCTCGGGTTCCCGCCCTCCACAACGCACCGGATCGTCGCGACCCTGATGAACAGGGATTATTTCAAACAGGACCCGGAAGACAAACGGTACGCCCTCTCTGTGAAGTTCCTGGAACTGGCTTCAATGGTCCGGCTACAGTTCAATCTGATCGCCATTGCGCGGCCCCATATGGAAGCACTCGTGTCAGAGGTCAAAGAGAGTGTGAACCTGGCTGTTCAGGATGAGGACAGCGTGGTTTACCTGGACCACGTCCGGAGCCAGCACTCCATGCTGCAGCTATTTACGCGGCCAGGGGCCCGGGTCCCGCTCTATTGTACGGGCGTTGGCAAGCTGTTTCTCAGCCGATGGGGGGAAAGAGAGATCGATCGGTATCTCGAGCGGACCGAGCGGATCCAGCATACGCCCCGGACGTTGGTCAGCCGGAAAAGCATTATGGCAGAACTCGAAAGGATCAGACAACAGGGATATGCCGTGGACAACGAAGAGATGGAGGAAGGGGTCCGGTGTGTGGCCGGCCTTATCCTTGATCACCCCCGGCAGGCCGTGGGGGCCGTTTCCATATCCGGCGCATCCATGCGAATCACGACGGAAAAGATCGAGTATTTTGGAAAGGCCGTTCGGGAGCATGCCATGAGCATTTCCCGCGAACTCGGTTTTAGAGAAAGGTAACCGTTCACGGGTTCAACGGTTCAGAGGTTCAAGGTTGCATAGGGGGTCCTCCAAACCCCTTTTGAAGGCGAAGATACGATAAGAGGCGCTCGGATTCATCACGCCAATACTGAAAATACGAAAATCAACGGACGTATTTTGGCAAAGCCGTGGGCTATTTGCCTGCAATTTGGGCCTGTAATACAGGACTTGTCCCTAACCCTGAACGTGTAACTCTACGAGGCGGAGGCTCGGAACCTGTGAACGCTTACAAAGAAAGTATGTGACGTATCTGGCGTCACCCCAACAAGGAGATGGATGATGTCGAACATGAAAACCATGGAAGCCGCTGTCAGAATTCTTGAAAGCGAAGGGATCAGACAGATCTTCGGGATCCCTGGCGCCGGGATTCTCCCTTTTTACCGGGCACTCAAAGACCTGGGGACCATCCAGCATATGGTGACCCGTCACGAAGAGAGCGCCATTCATATGGCCGATGGCTATGCGCGTGCCATTGGGACGGTGGGGGTCTGCGCCGCCACATCGGGTCCGGGTGCCAGCAATTTTGTGACCGGACTCTATACGGCCCAGGTGGACTCCATCCCCGTTCTGGCCATCACCGGTCAGAACGTGAGGGCACAGCTCGACCGGGAGGCTTTTCAGGCCGTGGATATCGCCCAGATTGTGAAGCCGATTACCAAGCGGGCCTATTGCGTCAAGGACCCGGCCAGGGTGCCCTGGGTCTTCCGGGAGGCCTTCAGGATCATGAAAGAGGGACGGCCTGGTCCGGTCCTCATCGATCTGCCTCTGGACGTGCAGCAGGCGGAAATCGCATATGACCCGGATACGGATACCCCTCTGCCGATCATTCGCACCGCCCCAACTGAAAAACAGGTGGCCCGGATCCTCGACATGCTCCGCGAGGCGGAGCGACCGGTCATGCTCCTTGGGGGAGGCGTGATCCTGGCAGACGCCTGCGAGGCGTTCGTGAAGGTGGCCGAAGCGCTCCAGATCCCTGTGGTGTCGAGCTACATGGGAAAGAGCGGAATTCCTTGGAACCACCCCCTGATGGCCGGCCAGGTGGGCATCCAGTGCAATACCCGCTCCGGGAACCAGGTGTTCCTCGACTCCACCCTGGTTTTTGCCGTGGGCGCCCGGTTCAATGACCGGCACACGGGCGATATCCATGTGTATAAGGGGGATCGAAAGTTCATCCATGTGGATGTGGATCCGGGTCAGATCGGAAAAAATTTTACCGTGGACTTAGGGGTCTGTGCGGACGCCAGGCTTACACTGGAGGCCCTGCTGGATGAGATCAAGAGGCGAAAGCTCCAACCGAGGCCCACCCCTCTCAGGATCCCCCGGATTCGCACCGAGTTGGAGAGAAAGACCGACTATGACAACATCCCGATCAAACCTCAGCGGGTGTTCAAGGAGATCAACGCCTTTTTTGATGAAGAGACGATCTTTGTCACCTGTATCGGCCTCAACCAGATCTGGTCGGGCCAGCTGCAGAAGATCAGCAAGCCCCGACACTATCTGGATTGCGGCGGCGCCGGACCCCTGGGCTGGGATCTCCCGGCCGCCATCGGGGCCAAGGTGGCGAGGCCCGACAAACAGGTGGTGCAGGTGGTGGGCGATTACGGTTTCCAGTTCTGTATGGATGCCCTCCCTGTGGCTGTCATGTACAAGGTCCCCTTTGTGTGTGTGGTTCTCAACAACGGGTATTTGGGTCTCATTCGCCAGGCAGAGAAATATCTTTATGATATGGACTACGAAGTCCAGATCTGGTATGACGGCCTCAGGATGACGGAAAGCGCCGAGCTTCCCAACGTGGCGGCCGGCGGTGCGGCCGCTGTCCGTTCGAACATCTCCCAGGCCGGGCGCGTGCCTGAGAACGAGGGCCGCGGATTTGATTTCGTGAAATTCGCAGAGGCCTGCGGCGCCATGGGCGAACGTGTCATTGATCCCGATGCGATCCAGGCCGCCTTTCAGCGGGGTGTTGATTCGGGTGTCCCATACGTGATCGATATCATCATTGAACGGGATACGGATTGTCCCATGGGGGTGTCCATCGATGCCATCAGAGAGTTTGAATAGACAGACGGGAGAAAAGACCATGACAGACCTCAAAGAACGGGCTTCGGCCATACTCAGGGCATTTAAGGGCGATACGTACGCATTCGGCAGCGGCGTGTTAGACGGTGTATCAGGCAAATTTGCGGCCGCGTTTGGAAAGAAGGCCATGTTTGTGGGGCCCATAGACTTTGACTGCTATCAGCCCATAAAGAGCCGATCCTCCAATCTCTAAACAGCCCGGGCATGGATGTGGTGGACGTTGACCGGTCAGCAGGTCCCAATGCGCCCTATCAACGCCTATATTGCCCATTTTACCCCCCAAAAGTGCGATATAAGGCCATTTTCAGGGGGTATTCTTACTATATCTAATATCATTACAACATGTTATCCTGGCCCGATCCCATCAACTACTTTCTTTTCGACCTTGAAAAAACAGTTCAGAAACGGGCTTAGATAGGGATGCCTCTTCGGGGGTAGTGTGCACCAGAAATGGTGCTTGACGCACTTCTTTTGGTGGATAGCTTTGCCGACTTTTCGCTTCAGTACCCCCAACCCACTGTAATTTCTGGTCCGCAATCTATTTAGGCATTTCCCGGTGACCGCAAGAAAGGCTCGTAAAACCCGAATCTTAAAACGGGCGGATGTGAAGCTCTCCGGCTGTATTTCCCATTTTTTGGTCTGAATTCCAAGGCACTGTCTTTTGGCACGCAATTTGCCATTATTTATGAAAGGTTTCCGAATATAATTTATCATTTACCCTCCTATTGTGGGGCTATTCGGTGAGAAAACCTCTCAAAATGGGCCTACCCATCTCCTGACAGGACGGTTTTGTCCTGTTGGGAGAAGATTGACCACGATAAATCCCAACCTCCCGCTGCCATGACGTTGACACCTGCGCGAAAAATCCAGTGAATATCGCAACACTTCCTATCACCAAAATGCAGCCTTTTCGGAAGGGATTTATCTCATATGATCTTATACAGTTTCTGGATAATGTTCATATATGAAGTCATCCAATTAGGGAAGTTACTGAAAAGCAGCCCGGTTCATGCAAAGTCATTTTAGATTTGGGATTTAGCCAGAAACTATATACTAACTTGTTATGACCTTATGAAGAAATCCAAGGGAAAGATGGAAGGAGGCCATTAATTCAAGCAAACGGTATTAAAGCTATTTAAGGCAAAAAACTAATTAACTGAAAGGAGTAAAGACAATGGACGTAAAAGTAGGCGTAATAAATCCTTATGCTCTAGGCGAAATGATCGCGGAAAGGAATATCAACTGGAACAGTGTGCCGGAGCCACAGAAAATGCTTTCCGAAATCCTGAATATTGAGGAGGATGGGATTTTTGACATCAAGAATCCAATCCTAAATCCCAATATTCAGGTCGAAGCGGGCGGAGAAGTGAAGGTACTGAGTGAAGCCCAGGCAAAAACCAGACTGAACAGCTTTCTTGAAAGCCGCTCTCCCCGCCCGACAACCAGAAGACTGGCTGGGGGCCCAAGGTTGTCCCCAACGGTCGTGGCAAAACTGCCGGAAATATTTCTTTCCTCGGCCGTAAAGGTGTCCGGATCAAGTACACCCTGGACACCCACGGACAAAGAATGGATTGATAAAGGGGATTATTTCGAGGATGTCGCCGAAGTCAACGACCCTATTCAGGGAGCCCTGGGCGACTGCTATTACATTGCAGCTCTTTCATCGGTTGCCTGGGCAAGGCCCTACGTCATTATTAATATGATCAGGCCGTCCGGTTGGAGTAATGAAGACAATCCAATCCATCGAACAAATTTCTATAAAAATGGTAAGGGATCACCCCAGTCTGTTGAGGTGTCGGAGAAAGTCCCTGTCGCTAAGAAATCCCATTCCTGGGTATACGCAAGATCTCTCGATCCTACTGAAATCTGGCCGGCTGTCATGGAGAAGGCCTATGCCAAGTGGCGAACTGGCAACACCACAGATTTTCCCAACTATCCAGCCATATCGGGAGGGGACCCTGTTATGGCCTCTGCCCAATTGATCCGTGGCACGAGAACATACAAGGGCAATTCGGGGACCAGTGCCAATGCTCTATGGGATTTTGTCCGCAGCAATTCGCTCAGTCGGCGAACCATAAATCCGATGGTTGCATGGACATATTCATCTCAACCCGCGGGAACAAATTATGCTTCGGCCCACGTTGTGGCAAATCATGCCTATTCAGTTCTCGGATGGGATTACTTTAATAACGAAAAATACATCGTCCTGCGCAATCCGTGGGGAACACATCATGCCACGCTGGATACGAGAGCGGGGACGTGGTCTGCCTACCAGGTGTCGTATTGGGCACCCATCCCCTTGAATACCAATGGTGTTTTTTCCATGAAAGTCGCAACATTCAAGAAATACTTTGCTGGCACAGGTGTCACCGTGTAGGAACTTTTGCTTAATGTTGCGATACTGAAAAGGTGTGCCAAGAGTGGGCCGATCGCCTCGGCCCACTCTGCTTCATTACATAATTTTGGAGCAAAGCGTGGCGCATAAAGGCACTTCAACCCAGATGTGGGTATTACAAATCTATCCGTCGAAAAGAGTCATATTTTACGCGGAAATCGATAGAATACACTTAAGCAGGCAGCAAGGTTTTACTCCGTGAAAATTAGGTGGGGATGTGACAAGTGAATGGTTCTTTACAATCTAAATGAAGTACAGTTGCATATATGACTGAGGCAGCAAGAATCAGTTATCTTCTTGCTACCATTGTGTTTTCGCCTTGTTTTTATTGGGGTGTGCTGTGACTGTGAACAAACCCATTACAAAAATTGTCTATTCTTTCAAGGACGCGTCTGTTCCTCCTCAATATCATCGAAGCTATACGATCACCGTAACAAGAGATCAGTCTCATATTATTGTTGATAGCTATGGTGATATTCTTGCAGACGCAACGATAGATATGCCTGAGCAAATAATAGACGATTTGGCGAGATATATTGAAATATATCAGATTAAGGAAAAAGACCGTAAACGCGATACAACGATATGCGCTGGTGGTACTTCTAAATCACTAACCGTTTATTCAGATAAAGATATTCTGCTTAATGGCACAGTCTATCAATGCGGAGGTCGTCTAGAAGGTAGTCTATCAGGCGACATTGACTCATTTACCACAAAGATTGAAGGCTTGATTCCCGATTTTATCAATCTCTTGAAATAACACTTAAAGCCTTAAACTGAGCGATGGCATAACCCGGCGGTCCAGCGGATTTTGAAATCCTCCGCTTCGCTCCGGCTTTCAAAACCGCTGACCTTTGCGTTCGCGGCGACTCCGTCGCCAGGAATCGCGGCGCTGACTTCGCCCAGTGCCTTGCCCCGGCGCTCCGCGCCGGAACAAGGCACTGGACCCGACTGCGCTCGTCGGATGTGCTTCCCGCAAGCGGGACTTCCATCCGCCGTGCTCACGGGTCAGCGCCGCGATTATACCAATGGGGTGGACAAGGATGAGAAAGACAAAAGAGAACGCACCACGGGTCCTTCTGGGATTCTGATCCCGAACGATTCCGTGGGAGAAAAGCTAAGATGCCCTTCATGCCATTCTTGAAGCATCTTGCTGCCGAGCGGTTCGATGTTGCGGGGCTGTTGTGGGGGCTTCGATGTGGATCCGGAGGGAGGGATGCTCATGGAAACCGGCGGCGGGTCAAATGCTGATGTCGGGCATGGGTATGAATATGAAGAGGTGTGAATCAAAATAGACAAGGGAGGTGAAGTGTCATGACCATCCTGGGGACCAAGAAATTTTGGATGCCTTCCCCTGGCTCAACCTGCAGTCAGGGCCAAGACCAGATACTCAAGAATTCCGGGTACATCAACATTCAGCTCTTTTCGGTAAATTACAAATCAAACGGCAATTTTTGGCAAAACATCTTTGGCGGTTCCGACAATATCGCCCTGTCAACCAATATAAAGTACCAGACCACAACGGAGAACATAGAGGCAACGTCCATACAAGACGTGAGAAAAGTTGATGCGAACAAGACCTGCAATCTGGGGCTTCAAAGAAACATCACGATCAAGGTTCCTGCAAATGCCGACGCCCTGGAATTAACGGTCAAGATCACGGCCGTAAAAGACGACAAACTCCAGGCAAAATTCGACATGCTCAACGGCCCTGAGTTTCAGGCCGCTCTGCAACTGGCGCCCACAGTGGTCGGCCAGGTGCTCACCATAACGTCTTTGGCCAAGAAGCTGTTCACCGAATCCGATCCGGACACGCAGCTGGAGGCCACCTACGCGGGTATCATCAGCTCGCAGAAAGACATCAGCCCTGTCCGTAACGGCAAATTGACCAGGGGCTATCTGCTACTGATTTCCACGAACGACGGCTCACCCTTCACCAATGTTGACGAATCCAAATTCAGCCTCAGAGGCGATGCCCTCCAATACGGATCAAATCCGGTTGAGAATACCTATGTCGTGTTCAGCATTTCCTTTGATAGGTACAAGGGGGATGATGAGAAATCGCTCTGGTTCAGGAAGTATGCCGAGGCACTGAACCATCTCGACAGGATACTGACGGTCGGTGATCCGGGCGAAGCAGCCAAGGTCTATACAGAATCCAAAAACATGTGGATTGAAGGAAACGCCTTGCTGGAAGCTGACACAACCTACCTTTATGGCGAAAGAACCAGGATCAAGACGACCATGCTCAATGCCATAAACGAGAAATATGCCGGCCTTGCGCCCGCGCTAACGCGGGGCCCGGCTGAAGAGGTCATGGGGCTCACCTCGGAAATGCTGAAGCAGATAGCAGGCCCGGCCACGCTGACGTCTATGAAGGAGCTCTTGCCAAGCACCGTTGACTACTTGGAGAAACACTTCGATATTGGTGCCGACACCCCATTGACCGAAGAACAATGGCCCTTGGTGGGCATCAGTGCGGCGTCGACCCTGGCTACTTTGGGCTCGGACGCAAGATTATATCTCCAAGAACTCGAAGCAGACGGGAAGAGCCTCAAGCTCGTATCATGAGCCGGCCTGGCAATGGACAGGAGTGTGCAACGACTTTTTTTGCGGACATTGAAACCCGAACGAAAACCGGAAAGGAGGAATCGCCATGATCGAGAACAGCAGGGAAAATAAGGAATGGACCATCCTCTGCTACCTTGCCGGGGATAATAACCTGGACGGTGCGGCGGTTGTGGACATCAATGAGATGGAGGTCGTAGGCTCCACAGACCAGGTGAACGTGGTTGTTCAGGTGGACCGGGCCGCCGACTACAACCTCAATGACGACAACTGGCGTAGCACCCGCCGGTTTTACGTCACCAAGGGTGCGGATCGGCGCAAGGTCACCTCGGAACTTCTAAAAGACCTTGGCGCCACCAACACCGGCGACTGCCGCTTTATCAATGATTTCATCCGCGAGAGCGTTGCAGATTACCCTGCCAAGCGCTACATGCTCGTGTTGTGGAACCATGGGAGCGGCTTCTACGTTCCTCCGGAGATGCTGGCAGGCGAAAACGCCCCTTCAGGCAGGGAATTGACCGCACGGGCCCGGCCGAGGCTTAAACGGTCCTTTTTCCACGATACCCGCAGCCGGG
>CAZXCQ010000024.1:0-34948 GCA_964639275.1 uncultured Desulfobacteraceae bacterium
ATCTTGTCCTTGTCCCTAACCCTGAACGTTGAACCCGGAACCTGTGAACGCTTACAATATTGTTTTATGCAATAATAATGTTCGAGCGGAAAGAGAAAGGCATGGGAGAAAACCTATGAAAATCAGCCGAGACGAATGAAAGGAATTAGCGGTAAAGGTCGCTAACCAGAAATTCGGTACTGACATTTTCAAACGTCGCCCACTCATGCATGCGGTCGAGAAATGTGTCAAAGAGCTAGGATGTTGGACACCAGAAGATGACAACGAATCAAGGTCTGTAGGTCGCAAATCAAAAGGTCTTGCCGACATTGATTGGGCAGTCTCGACCCTAAAGCAAGAGAGAAGATTGCTCAATTTAGATCACGATCAGTGGCGCGTGCCATAGCTTGACTATGGGAATTGCCGGACAAACGGTTACAGCGCCTTGCTAATAGCAACCGCTGGACCGGGCTGATTCAGTCCAACCTGATTGGATGTGTAATGAAGACAAGCTTCACTACACAAACACTCTTAATCGTTGGGTGGCTGGCGCAAGCTGTATTGTTGTAAGAGTTTGAGACGAGGAGTCTAAATGCAGAATACCTTCAGAGAAAAAGCAGTCATCATTACGGGTGCTTCGAGTGGGATTGGCAAGGCGTTGGCCCTTCGACTAGCTGATGAGGGCGCGTGGCTAGCTCTTGCTGCACGCAATACCCAACGCCTTATCTCATTGGCTGGGGAGTGCCAACAACGCGGGAGTAAAGCGATAGCGATATCTACTGACGTGGCAGATGAATCTCAGTGTAGAGCACTGATCCAACGCGCCCAAGAAATGTATGGCCGTATCGACACGTTAGTGAATAATGCTGGTATAGATGTTGTTAGCAAACTGGAAGATTTGCCCGATTTGTACCTGTTTAAGCAGATTGTTGACGTGAATTTCTATGGCACTGTACATTGCACCTACTATGCACTACCCTATCTCAAAGAGACACGCGGGCGAATCGTGAACATCTCTAGCTTGGGTGGGATGCTGGCAATTCCGTTCAATACTTCCTACATTGCCAGTAAATTCGCTATGATCGGATTCTCTGATTCACTACGTATGGAGGTGGAGCAAGCTGGAGTCAGTGTGACGGTAATCTGCCCTTCCTTAGTAGTGACAGAATTCCACGAGCGGTACTTAGACAAAAATGGGCAGCCCAAAGGGCCTTCCGGCCGGGCGATTTACACTGAGCACACGATGAGCGCTGATCAGTGTGCACAGATTGTTCTCCGAGCGGCGCGACGGCGCAAGCGACAGGTTGTGATGAGACCTGGCCCTCTGGCTCTCTGGCTAAAGCTGATTGCCCCTGGCTTAGTTGAAAGGTTGATTATTTCAAGATTTCTGCGCCCGGCTGTCAAGAGAACGCTAAAAAAGGAAACCGGGCCTTGACCTGTGACAATACAATGTTTATGCCGCCTCGCACATTTGTGTGAGTACCCCCCATATCCTGGGGTTATCCGCTAACAGGCTGAATTGGCACTTGTTTTCTCGTAGGGTAGTGATCGAAGCACTATAGCTTTCTCAATGAATTCAATAGGTTTTAGAATAGCATTTATGAATGTTTTTAATTGCATTCATAGAAAAATGGCGAGACCCATTACAATTGAACACAAAGAGGCTTTTTACCATGTAACGGCCATTATCATCTCATCCAGGAGACCCCGCAAGTCAAGGCCTGACCCCATTACCTCCATTACCCACTATTCAGGCATCCGCGTAAACGCTCGCATCTTCGGAATGCGACGGTAGATTTTTATGAAACTATCATAAAAATCGAAGTCGTCGTGTTCGGCCTCAACCTCTTCTCGAATGTCGATCTGATTAAGTAGACACACCTGTTCCTCTTGATTGGATGCCTGAAACAGCGGAATCCCCGAAGGCGCCCACAGCCCGGAACTGCCCCAGAACTCATAGCCCCCTTTTTCCTGCTCTCCCACGGCATTGCAGGCAATCATCCACACCTGGTTGGTTGCAGCGCGGGCCGCAGCCATAAGGTTCCATTGGTATCCGTAGTATTGGTCAGTGCGAACGTTCATCTTGGGATATGCGCGTACTGCCGGACCTCGCCAGCTTGCAAGCTGTATGACACCGTCTACCTTATCAATCATGGCGTAGGTTTGGTAAAGCTGAGAAAAGCACATGTCATAGCAGGTCGTAAAACCGAAACGGCCCCATGGTGTGTCAACAACCAATATATCGTCGTGGCCGGACCGTTCGTAGATATTTTCGATGCCGGGCAAGAACGTTTTATCGTATATCCGCGCCTCCTCATTCTTGCCCAGGCTTTCACAATCGAAGTGCTTGTCAACTACGTAAGTCGAGTTAAAAAACTTGTTATCAGGGCCAGCGGGCAGTGAAGGGTTGGCCGGATCTCTGCGCAATGCGTTAAAGATGATATACCGCAACTGACCATCCAATTTCGCTTTCAGTTTCTTTAGCCAATCCATATGACAATTAAGCGCACCCTTGTTCATATAGGCCCAGCACTCTTCATATCCACGGGGATTGTACGGCCCTTTGCTCTTGTTCCAATTGGGGTCAGCCCAGAAATACCCTGTCAAGGAAAACTCCGGGAACAGGACCATGTTGGCCCCCTCCTGCTTTGCCATGTCAACAACCTTCAAGATCTTGGCCTTGTTCAGCTCGATACTGATCCCCTTTGCGATTGTGTCAGGGGTGGCAGACACAATATTCTTAATATTGGCCAAGGCAAGCGAAAGACCGTCGGTGTTACCTGAGCAGGTTCTCTTTATGAGAACGAGATCTGCGGCAGGGACAGCCCAAGCCGATCCAAGGAAGAAAAAGGCCACCAGCAAACTCATGCCCAACACATGCCCTCGACCTCGATCAGATGTACAGGGTTTCTTCGCGGTTTCTTTTGCCTCAATGAGTCGATACAGGGTTCTCATGTTCATCCCTCCGTTTTGCATTGTTTGCTAAATCGCGGTTAATCCATCCCGATCTATCGGAGTGAGAATTGAAAGGGCTCTGCCGTTTTCGGCGTAAATAAAGAAACATCTGGTAGCATAAGCATCGTATACATGATTTATTTCTGCCTTTCCAGACTAATTTTTTCCCTCCCTCATACCACCAGTTTTACGGGTGGGCACTGATTGTCACAGAAGTGCCGAGTTTGACAAAGCAATTCCACTATGGGATATTCATTGCGAAAAGTTCCCTGGTGAAAGGGTAGTCCCGTGCAAGCAAGGGTCTGTATCTGAAAAATTCTCTAAGGATCGGCTCGGAGAAGGCCGGGTGAGCAATGCGCTTGTTTGTCCCTGGAATTACAGGGTAAGAGTGGTAGCGCCTCGCAAGACCTTCAATGAACCACAGGGAGGGTTTTATGAGACTTCCATCGTTGTTTCGTTACACGGAATTTTGGTACTCCGGCTATGCATTTCAGGCAGCTGTTGTCTTTGGAACCGGCGGAATCCTGATGCCGATTGTGGTAAACAATGCAGGCAATGCGGCCAAGGCGGGAACGGTAATCGCGTTCTTTTATATCGGTCAGATGTTGTCTCCTTTGATAGGGGCTATTACCGACCGAACGGGCAGACATAGGCTCTTTTATCTGGCCGGCTATGTTCTACTCGCCATAGGTCTTGGCATCTTCCCGTTCACCAGTCTCCTGTGGTTTTGGATGGCCCTCGCCTTCTTGCAAGGGGTGGGCTCAGGCGCAACCAATACTGTTGCAGCCATGTTTATTGTCGAATATAAACCCAAGAAGGAATGGGATACGCGTATCGGGTTGTTGCAGACATTTTACGGTATCGGTCAGTGTGGGGGACTTGTCTTGGTTTCTTTTTTGCAGGCCCGTCCGGAGATAGGCCTTGTGGTCTCTGCCGGGTTGATGTTACCCGGCATACTCCTGGGTGCCCGTCATCTGCCACCCTCACACCTCCACCAAAAGCCCAAAGAGGCGGATTTTGTCCGCCGCCAGCATAAACCACAGCGATCAGTCTCTTCTCTGCTGGGGAAATACGAAGGATCAATACTGACCGGCTTAAGCCGTCTCCACAAACAATGGTTCTCCGCGTTTGGGCTCTTTCTTGCCGGCTGGTTTTTTGTTATGCTGGCCACATGGCTCCTGGGCACCCTCTTTCCGCTGGTGATGAAAGACGCCTTGAATGTATCCTATCGCCTGTCATCGTTATACTATGCAATCGGGGCTGCAATTGGAATTTTTGCCTATGCGCCATCGGGGACACTCGGCAACAAAATCGGCGACGGATGGGTCGTCGGTATCGGCACCATCATGACACTGGCGTCCTTTGTGGGCCTCACATTTTTCGCCTATACCAAAACAGGTTTAACGTGGCTTATACCCTTAGTCTATATCCCGATCCCAATTGCGTGGTCGCCGCTCATGGTCGGAGGGACTGCCTGGGCCGCTCAACTTGCCACTGTCAAGGAAGGAGAGGCCCTGGGGTTTTTCAATGCCGTCACATCTGTCTCAAGCGTTATCTCCGCTTTCGCAGCGGGTTTTCTTGGGCATAGCTTGGGTTACGGCAGTGTCCTTCTGGTTGCGATGATTAGCAGCGTCCTTTCCTTGCTGTGTTTCATACCCCTGATTTTCAAAAAAAAGGCCTCATGAGTCTTGGGAGGGCGTGAAGGGAATGGGGGTTCGGAATTGCCATTTTCCGAGAACACCGGGTAATTTGAGTTTTTAATTAAGATTCTGATCGGTCTGGGAAGTCAAAATAGCCAGATTGATGATATAATGCCCCTTATAGCGCCCCTCATCCTCCTTCGTGATGTTTCGGATCTCTGTATCCAAGAGCTCTGCGGGAAGGAACATGTCGGTTCGATAGTCCTTCATTTTTATGATATCACCGACTTTCAGAAAACCAATGATTTCCGAATCCTTCCTCACCAAAACAGACATCGACGATTTTGCCAAATTCCATATCTTTAATTGGTGTAGATAGTTCACGCCTTGTAATGAGAATTCCACGCTGTAATAGGGTTGAATAGAGCCAAGGGCTTTGTTCCAGTTCCTGTTCTCTTGCATATCCAGGAAAGACGCCTTCATGGTGCAGTCCTCCTTTGATCTTGTATGCATCCCGGGTCTCTTCCAGTTGTTCAATGATGTTAGAATAATCCGGGATATTCTTAAGCAGCAATTATACCAATCAAGACATGTATCTAATCTTTACATGCCAAACGAGCCCATTCCACGGCCCGCTTTACTTTTAGAAACGCGGAAAGCTCACGATTCAACGCTTCAGCGAATTTGGGAGTCAAGGATAGGCATCGCTAATCCACTGTAATGTCAGTTTTTGACAAGCTGGTACGGTTTTCAATTTGGTTGTTGGGATGGACGCATGCCTTGCGTGGAAATCCAGGCCTTTTTCTGGATTCCGCTTCGCGCTTCATTTGCCCGGAATGACGATTGCTTGGAAAACGTATTCCCCGAACTGTCAAACTCCGGGAGCCCTCCAACAGATCCGGCGGCTTACCCCGATTAATCATGTAAATCGGGGGAAAAGGATATCTTTTTCAGGGAAGATATAAGGCCGTGGTGATTGATGAGGGCAATTACCTTGCCGGGATTGGTGATTTTTTGCAGGGTTGAGTTATTCTGCGGTCTCCGAGGCCAACACAGGATTCTCGGAACAGTTCGAAAAGGATAAAAAAGTCAGAGGGGGTGTTGAGCTTCAGATGGCGACCTCTTTTCTCCCGTCCCTTATGACATGGCTCGCGCCATGAATGGGGGTCCCGCAGACCCTGCAATATCCGCGTCCGACCCGGTTTATCACCTTGCATCGGGGGCACCGGGTTTCCAGTTTGTCTCTGATCCAACGGCTGATCCCTTCTGGCATAAAGAGTATCATGGCGATGATAATGGCCGTGAAGATGGCCATCCTGATTTCAGGAAAAATGACCAGCAGTTGCGTTGAAAGGATGTAGAGAAAATATGCGCCTATGACCGGCCCGTAGATCGTGCCCGGCCCTCCAAAGATGGTCCATATCAATGGATAGATCGAAAAAATGAACTCCAGGGTCGAGGGACCGACCACCTTCATGGTGTGGGCATAGAGCCCACCGGAAATGCCGGCAAAGAAACCGCTCAGGGCAAAGGCGAGTATCTTGTACCTGACGGTATTGATCCCGGTTGTCCGGGCCGAGATTTCGTCTTCCCGGATGGCATGGAACACGATTCCCGTTCGCACAAAACGACTCCTTGTGTCGGTCAGTTTATACATGACCGCCACAGAGAGAAGCATAACCACGAGACAGAAATAGTAACGAAATATTGGAGAGTCCGAAATGCTGGGCAACCCAAAAAGCCCCAATTCGCCGCCGGTAATGGCCGGGAAAAGAAAGACGATTCCCTGGAGAATGACAGGCACTGCTAGAGTCACGATGGCCAGGTAAGGTCCCCGCAGCCGGAGGGCAGGAATGGCCACCACCACCCCTATGAGAACGCCGGTTACAGCGCCCATAGGAATAGTGATCCAGATCGGCAGGCCCACTTTCGAGCTCAGAATGGCGGACATATAGGAGCTGGCCCCGAAAAAGGCGCCGTGGCCCAGGTTGAGTTGTCCTGAAGAAAAAAGGAGGTCCCAGCTGGCCGCCAGAATGGCAAATATGGAAGAAAACGTCAGGACGTTCCTCAGATAGGGACTCATGTCAAAAAAACCCAGCGAGAGCAGAAGAAGAACGCCTATGGCTGCGATTGCCCTTCCCGGAATGGCCAATACCTCCCCCTCGATGGTCTTTAGAAAACGCCAGAGACAATATCGCATCTTCATAACCTTTCTTCTTCAAAGAACGCGCCGAACATACCCTCAGGTTTCAGGGATAACACGAAGACCATCACCAAAAGTGCAACCGCACTCTTGATAAAACTGCCCATGGGGAGCCAGGTCACAACGGCCACCTCACAAAAGGCCAATAGATAGGCTGCGATAAAACTCCCTTTGAGGCTGCCCAACCCGCCGAGAACCACGATGGCCAGGACCATGATGATGGGATGGACCCACATCAAGGGCTCAACCACATAGATGGGGGAGACCACAATGCTGGAAATGGTGACAAACCCGATCCCTATGAACATGGCGATGAGTGACACCTTTTTCTCGTTAATGCCCATGGCATTGACCATTTCTCTGTCTTGAGAGGTCGCACGGATGGCGATCCCTGTCTTGGATTTTGACAGGAAAAGCATGAGGCCAAGAATAAGCGCGAGACCCACGCCGAATGCAAGAAAGTGCTGGTTTAGGACTCGGACTCCAAGGACCTCCTGGAAACCAGAGATAAACGGGGGAACACGACGGAAGTCGGTGCCGAAGATGGAAAGAACGCATTCTTCAAAGAAAAAGGCCGAACAGATACTGATGAGGATCACCACGGTCTCGTGGGAACGGATACGTTCAAGAATGAGCTTATAGGTGCCCACACCGATGAGCGAGGCCACCGCCACTGAGAGAATGGCTGACACAAAGATGTTCAGGTGTACGATGGAACAGCAGACATAGAAGAAGTAGGCCGACAACATATAGAAAGAGGTATACGCCAGATTGACGATCCGAGCGGCCCCCCAGATGAGGGAAAAGCCCAGGGCCAGGACCGCATAGATGGTTCCGAGCACAATCGTAATGATGATAACCTGCATAGTCTATCTTCCTCTTTCGGTCCTCATGAGGGTCTGTCCCCCCCCTGCCCCTTTTTTGGAGGGAGGGGAGGGAGAAGATGGGGCTCATTTATTCTTCTTCCAATATTCGACCACCCAGGGCGGGAGCATATACTTCTCAGATCCTTTATACCTTACGCCCTCCCAATCGTAGGGCCACACCACTACGACCTTTCCAGGGCCACGCCACTGATTCTCCACCCAGGTATTGTATCTAGGGCCAAATCTCAGGTCATGGGGGAATTTGCTATCTCGAGGATAGAAAACCATGCGGCCGTAAGCCCCTTTGTAGTCAGTCTTCTCAAGCTCAGGGACCACCTTGTCGGGATCGAGGGTGCCTGCACGCTCGATGGCCTCCTTCAACACGTAGACCGCATCATAGGTCACACTGACATATCCAGGGAAATCATCGTAGCGTTTGAGATAGGCATTCCAAAAAGGCATGGTCTTTTCGGTGATCTCCGCAGGCCCGATACCGGTCATGGTGGTGTTGTAGATACCGTATCCCCCTGTTGCATCCCAGTAGGTCTTTACGCATGCAATGGCATCGCCCCCGATCAGTGCAACCGGAATCTGAAGCTCGCCCCACTGCTTGCCAAGCACAGACCCCATGGTGGCGGAGGTAACCTTAAAGAGGATCTGGGCACCGCTCTCCTTGATCGCCGCCAGCTCCGCCGTCACATCCGTGGCAGTGGGAGAGGGTCTCCAGGCCCCTACCATCTCCAACCCCATTTGTGGGGCCTTGGCCTTTACCATCTTGACAATCGGATCTGCCCACATGAGTTTATCAGCCAGTACGGCAACTTTCGGTTTTTCAATTCCGAGCTCCGCCCTGACCGTGTTGGCAACCTCTGCCAGGTGGGCCATGAGGACCTGGCCCTGATGGATGGCATTGAGGGTCATCCTAAAAGAGTACTTGTACTTGTCATAATCCTTGGCCACCCTGGCCATGAGTTCCGGATGAACAGCACCGCACAGAATCAATATCTTCTTGTACTCCATCGCCACATCCTGCATGGCAAGGGCAGATTCCGACCGATTCGTGCCCACAAAAAAGTCCACGTCATTTGCCGCTCTTTCCACTGCCACCACAGCGTCCGAGACACTGACGATCTCGTTGGTATCCACCTTTACAAGCTTGATGGGAACCTTCTTACCCCCGATGTTCACCCCACCGGCCTTGTTGATTTCCTCCTGTGCCATTGTGGCGCCGCGCCAGTGATCTCGCCCGAACACGGCCTTCATCGGCCCGGCCACACCGATCCTGACCTCTTTGACCGCTCCCTTGGCCAGGACCCCACCTGCCAATAAAGAGACCAGAAACAGCCCTGCCATGGTCATGATCATCCCTTTCTTCATCACAACTCCCTCCTTTCGATTCGGCTCTTCTGTTTAGCGAAAAGCCCTTCTTGGTTATTATCCGACACCGCCTGACCCCTTGCCGGTCAAAGCGGAGGAGACCTAATCGGTTTCTTGTGGCCCTTTGGTGCCATGGCCTGTCACAAGCCCAGATAGGTTTCCCTGATCCGCTCATCCCCCTGCAATGCCTCAGAGGTCCCCTCAAAAATGACCTTTCCCTGTGAAAGGACATAACTTCTTTGAGCCAGAGCAAGTGCCAGGGTCACATCCTGCTCTACCAAAATGATGGTTACACCCCTCTGATAGACATCCTTGATCCGCTTGAATACTTCATCCTTTACAATGGGCGCCAGCCCAAGGGAGGGTTCGTCAATCAAGAGGAGTCTGGGTTCGGACATCAAGGCCCTCCCGATGGCCAGCATGGTCCGTTCTCCACCAGAGAGGGTTCCCGATACCTGCCTTTTTCTGGCCTCCAGTCTCGGAAAGAGCTGGTATACCTCCGCCAGCTTTTGCCTCACTTTCCCCTTCTCTGCGATCAGAAAGGCGCCTGAAATCAGATTGTCGAGGACCGTGAGTTCGCGAAACGGCCTCCCCCCTTCGGGGCAGAGGATTAATCCCTTCTCGGCCCTTTTATGGGCCGGGAGGTGATGGATCTGTTGCCCCTCAAATAGAATCTCGCCCTCGATGATGATGTTGGAGACCTCTTTCCGCATCCCCCGCTTCATCTCCCTTTCCCAGCCCATGAGCCCGCATATGGTTCGAAGCAGGGTGGTTTTTCCAGCACCGTTGGGGCCCACTATGGTGAGGAGTTCTCCTGCGCGTACTTCCAGACTCACCCCATCCAGGATGACGGCCGTATCATAGGCAACGGTGACGCCTTTGACCTCAAGAACCATTCCGATCTCCTTTTGGCTGATGCCCCACATAGATCTCAATCACCTTTGGGTCATGCACAATCTCCGAAGGGGTGCCTTCCGCGATCAGCTGGCCGTAGTTGAGAACAATGACCTTATCGACGATTTTCATTAGTTCCGACAACTTGTGTTCTACAATCAACATGGCCGGGCCTTCACTGTGCAAACGCCCGAATCTTCCGCCCCTGTGTAATCTCTTTAGGGATTTTGCCAACAGGTCGGTCTCATAGGGGTTCAGTCCCCCAAAAGGCTCATCCAGTATGAGCAAGTCAGGTTCGGTGGCAAGGGCACGGGCAATCTCAAGGCGCTTTAGATCTCCGTGGGAAAGGATGGAGGCCGGCTCCCTGGCCAGATCGGAGATCCCGCAAAACTCCAGCGTGTCCATGGCCTTGCTCTCTATCCGCTTGACCCATTCCCCTTTCCGGGTTCCCGACCCGAGACACCCTACGATGACATTGGCCAGGATAGGCAATTCGCGGAAGGGTCTAACCACCTGATGTGTCATGCTTATCCCTTTTTTGACAATATCCCAAGGGGGACAACCGGTGATATCCTCCCCTTTGAAGCGGACTGTTCCTGAATCGGCCTTCAACATCCCGATAATGAGGCGGATGAGTGTGGTTTTGCCTGAGCCGTTTTGCCCGATGAGACCGATCATCTCATCTCTTTGGACCTCAAAAGCCACATCTTTGACCGCTGTCAGGCCCCCAAATGACTTTGTAAGGTTTTCAATCTCCAGAAAAGATGCCATTTCAGACTTCTCTCTCCTCCCTCAACTCCCTTCTCGATACCTTGCCCACATCTGTTCTTGGGATCTCCCTCCGGAATTCTACGATTTTCGGGATCTTGTGGGATTCAAGCTTCTCCCGGCAGTAGCTGAGTATCTCATCCTCGGACAGCTTACCCCTTGCTTCAGAGTGCAAAACAATCACGGCCTTGATATTCGCCCCCGCCGCTGGGTCGGGCATACCGATCACGGCGACCTCCTTGACCCTTGGATGGGTCTTCAGGGCCTCTTCTATCTCCCGGGCAAAGACTGCGTGACCCTTATACTTGATGAGATCTTTCCTTCTATCGTAGAAATAGAAATAGCCTTCGCCATCCATCCTTACCAGATCACCGGTCCTAAACCACCTCTCCCCCCCGATTTCTACAAAACTCTGCTCTGTTTCCTCCTCTCTTCTCCAGTAACCCCGCATGATCTGGGGCCCTCTTACCACCAATTCACCGGTCTGGTCGGGGTCCACGAGTTCGGCATTTTCAGGGTGAGCGATAGCTACTATGGTATTTGGCAAGGGAACTCCCAGGGAACCGATCTTTCCCCTTCCATTTGGATTCATGCAAATCGTCGGGGAGGTCTCGGTCAAACCATAGCTTTCATGGATGCGAAGACCTGTCCGTCTCTTCCAACCGTTAACCATGGTCTCCGGGAGAGAGTCTGCGCAAGACAAAACCAGCTTCACTTGTCTCCAGTAGGCACGATCTGTCTTTTCATAATCCATGAGTTCTCCGAAGAGGCTCGGTACACCCATGAGGAATGTAACGTTGTATCTTCCGACGCTGCTCAGAATATCATCAAGGTCCGGGGTGGTCTGTACCACCAGGGTATATCCTCCCACGAGACCGCCAACCATCAGCAGGACCTGTCCGTAAATATGATAGAAGGGCATGAAGGCAATGGCGGTCTCCTTCCCTTTTTCAAGATTTCTCCCCTTTTCAAAGCTGTATGACAAGAAGGCGCTTGAGATGGCCTGCATCGCCATGAGGTTAAAGTGGGTCAGCATGGCCCCCTTTGGCGGCCCGGTTGTCCCTGCCGTGTACGAGAGCACGGCCAGGTCCTCGGCAGGGTTGATATCAGCCCTTGGGGGATAGCTCTGGCTCTTCCCAAGAAGGCTTTGAAACCAGTAAATATTCTCCCTTTCCTCTATCTCGACAGCAGAAATCTCCATTTTTTGATAGACCGCCCTCAATGGACTCTTTCCAACAACCCGCTTCAGACCAGGCAAAAATTCACCGATGCCCGTCAAGATAATCCGCTTCAGGTTTACCCCCGTTTTCTCCACAGAACCATAGAGGATGTCTTGGCAGACAATGGTTTCGGCTTCGCTATCTTCGAGCTGATGCTTCACCTCAGAGGTCGCATAGACCGGGCTAATAGGCGTGAGGACGGCGCCAATTTTGAGCGCCCCAAAATATGCGATAATAAACTGTGGACAATTCAAGAGAAACAGGGCAACCCTGTCACCCTTCTTGACTCCCAGACCATGAAGGGTGGCTGCAAATCTCTCTACCAGATCCTTCAGCTCTTGGTAGCTGATCTTTTTGCCGTAAAAGATGATCGCCGTCCTGTCACCCCATCTGTCGGCTGCCTCTTCAAAGGCCTGGGCCACTGACGTGTAGGGGATATCAATCTTTGAGGGAAGTCCTTCCGGGTAAGATTTCAGCCAAGGCCTTTCAAAATAGATACTTCCACCATTCTTCCTATCGTTTTTTGCTTCCACGCACAGAACCCCTCATCGGTAAGAAAGGCAAGGTAGCTACTCTCTTGCCCTTCAAGCCTTCAACGACACATTGCAAAGAAGGCAAGACTTTGAGCAGCGTACCATTTGGTGATGTTCTTCAACCGTGGCATGGGGATGAAGATAAGACCCGCCGTTGCATTCGCCATACTCCGGCAACATCGGGGTGAAGGTAATGATCGAAAAGGGATGGCTTGGCTGCATCCGCACACAGTTGCGAAAAAAGATTCTCCTTATGAGCCGAGCATCCGGTTAGCCATTTGCTTCTTTGCGGCACCGAGTCATCGAGAGCCCTTGCGGGCCCGCAGAGTGATCTCTCAATGTGCTTCGCTATCAGACCTCTGTTTCTTTGTCAAGCGCCTTAACTCACCATATTCAAAGTTCCTATCATCTGATTCATTCTCCAACCCCGAAATTCCCCATGGCCCTTAACATCCGAGACATGGGTGATAAGAACTCGCTTTTTCCGAAAGGAGTATAGACACATTTCACATTGTACTTCAGCAAAATACAACTTCATGATTTGTATCAACCCCAATTTCGCAAGTATATTTGGAGAAGCCCTGCTACTTGCAGCTCCGGAGACAAAATCCCTTCACCGATTGGGTGAAGGAAAATCCTCGAGGTAGCCAGTACGCTCGCGGACTTCGTAGAGACACTTGCGAAATACGGGATCAATTTAGCTATTTTCAAAACCGGCACTCGCGCTGAGCAATGGGAATTCCGTTTTTCGGGTGTATAACTCGCCCGTGAGAGACCGTAAAGAAATCGTCTGCCAGAAGTGAAAGTAGGAAGCGGCACTTGCTCTTCCCCCAAGGACTGGAAATCGAGGAAATTTTTGGGGAGAGGTGGAGAGTAGCAAGCAGCGACAGATGAACATGACGATCTATTTGCTCAAGAAACGGACAAGCATCAACAACACCGAGATAGTGGTCTTTTTGGAGAGCTGAGTCATTCTGGGGTCTCCAAGGTGAGCACCAGATTCCCGGAAAAGTTCGAAAAGGACAAGGAAGTTGAGGTCTTGGTCTGAAACGGTGTTATTTGCTGTTTGACCTTCTTGCTTTTGCATTCCGGAAAACGAAAATCATCCTTTTCGTATTTGGAAATAGACACGAACACGGTAAAGGGTTTTTCACACTTGAGGTACATAAACTCGTATGTGGGCATGGTAAACCTCCTTTCATCGCAGGATCAAGCGCCGTCTGGCTGTTTACGTGTTGCCCAAAACGACATCCAGGGCATGGACGCTGTCAACAACCTTTCTCCTTTGATGAAGCTCCAAACGGTCTCCACGGCATCAGTTCCATGCGACATCACCTCCCTTTCAAACGCTCTCCCCGGAAAATTCCATTATATTTAGGCTCTCGGGGGCCCAGTGATTTCAAGGCGTCTGGGTACCCGCACCCGGCTGCAACTCTCACCCGGCAGCTGACGTGGCGTGTTGCTAATTTCCAGCTTTCAATCTCGCAGGGCGGGAGCGGTTTCTTCAGTCCTCAATTCCCCTGAGATGATGATTAAGGCTCTCCCTCATGATAGATGGGTTTTCCCATTTCCTCGAACGAAAAGTTGTGAAAGACGTTGTAGCCGTTATAATCCAGGACCCTCAGATCATCGGTCTGTTTGAGATCCCCCAGGACCACGGTAAAATGATTGCCGTACTTTGACTTGGCCGTTTCCACCGGCACCTCGGATGCGATGAACTTCCGAATCCCCTTGGCCGCAAGCTTGGATATGAGGTTTGGGTCCTTAAAGGACTCATAAGTAGTCAAAATAAGGATGGGGCCTGTTCCCGTAAAGATGATCCCTGCTTTCATGATATGACCTCCTTTCTATTGCTCAAGGTCAACGTTTTGCGGATCTCTGATCCTTGGTTCAAATTCTTCATGGGTAGGTTTTCTGGCCATAAGGACATTATCTCAATTATCCATGACTTTGTCCACAACTTCGCCGACCTCCCTTGCCAGGCCTTTCGGTGAAAAAGGGTTTTCCCGATGTGGGCCTCGATCGCGTCTGTTCGTCACGAGAACCAGCTAAGCCGGGGGCGGGGATGGAGAGGGTGCCGGGTTTCGATTTTAGGTTTTTGCCCTGCCCTGGTTCGCAACAGCCCGTGTTGCCTCTTCGACGGCTTTGGCATCTCCAAGGTAGTAGTGCCGTATGGGTTGCGTACTATTATCCAGTTCGTATATGAGCGGGATCCCGGTGGGGATGTTGAGTCTTACGATTTCTTCATCTGAGATATTGTCGAGATATTTTACGAGGGCACGCAGGCTGTTGCCGTGGGCAGAGATGATAACCCGTTTGCCCGATCTTACGGTTGGCTCGATTGTCTCTTTCCAGTAGGGGAGGAAACGTTCAACCGTGTCCTTGAGGCATTCGGTCAGTGGGAGTTCCTGCTCGGTGAGATCCTTGTAACGGGGATCTTTTCCGGGATAACGCTCATCGGTCTCCTCCAATGCCGGAGGCCGGACATCATAGGAGCGACGCCAGATAAGGACCTGGTCCTCGCCATGTCTTTGCGCTGTCTCTGCCTTGTTGAGGCCCTGGAGTGCACCATAGTGGCGCTCGTTTAGTCGCCAGCTGCGATAGACCGGTATCCACATCAGGTCCATTTCATCGAGGGTGATCCAGAGGGTGCGGATGGCGCGTTTGAGGACTGAAGTGTAGGCGATATCAAAGACGTAGGCTTCCCTTTTTAGGACCTGCCCGGCCTCGCGGGCCTCTTGTATTCCTTTTTCCGATAGATCCACATCCGTCCATCCGGTAAAACGATTCTCCTTGTTCCAGGTGCTCTCGCCATGGCGAAGTAATACAACCTTATGCATTGCTTCCTCCTGTACCATTTTGTATTTTGTCCTTCACATTCTTTTGCCGCTCATCTCGTTTTTTCACCCCGCCCCCGTTATCCCCCAAGCAGGATCTGATTCTTGAGGGATCGCGACTCTCCCGCTGCGATGACGACGATGGCCGGTCTTCCCCTGACGGGGCATTTGTTTTCACAAATCCCGCACCCCACGCACCTCTTGAGGTCCACATAGGGTAGCTTTACCCTGAGCATTTTGCCGTCAGGTCCGGCGACCACATCATCGCGAAGGTATATGGCCTTGGGTGAGGTGGGGCAGTGCTCCTCACATACAATGCAGGGGGCATTCCCTGACCAGGGAAGACACCGCCCCCGGTCCACATAGGCCGATCCGATCCTTATGGGCCGTTTGATCTTTTCCCTGGCAGAGATCTCTCCGATGGCCCCGCTCGGGCACACACTCCCGCACAAGGTACAGGTATATTCACAATACCCGAGGGTCATGATGAGACGGGGCGTCCAGAGGCCGGCCATACCAGCCTCCGAAAGGGTGGGATTGATTGCGTTTGTCGGGCATGCCTTCATACAGAGCCCGCATCGCTGGCAGAGCGCCAAAAAGCCCTGTTCCTCTATAGCACCGGGGGGCCGGATCAGGCGGGGATCTGACACCTTGTGTATCTGGCCGTCGAGTCTTCCAAAAAGGGGAAGTGAGACCCCCGCGACCAGCCCTCCCAATACGGCACGACGGCCCATGTCAGGGGACCTGTTTCGTCTGGGCGACCATTTGAACTTGAAGGAGAGGGCACCTTCGGGACAGAGATCAAAGCAGTTAAAACAAAGGAGACAGTCGGAATTCTCCCATTCCTGATCGGGTTGGGGAGAGGCCGCCCCCTGGCAGGCCCTGGTGCAGAATTGACAGTCCGTGCACTTCCCCTTGTCCTTTTCGAGCCTCAGGATGCTAAACCTTGAGAATATCCCCAGGAGCGCCCCGAGGGGACAGAGTATCCGGCACCAAAAACGCGGTTTGATCCGGTTGAGAAAAAGGAGAAAAATAAACAGCCCCCCTATCAGCCACCCGGTCCGATAAGACTGATACCCATAACCGAATACCGGTGAAACCAGGACCTCCGCCGCATAGCTCAGGAGGTTTAGTATCTTGATGTCGCTCTGGGCCATGAGGTCAAAGACCTCTTTTATCCCAACACCCACCCCGGGGAAGACCGCCTGGGTCAACGAGCGGAAAAGGAGGGGGATCGGATCAAGCAGTCCGCCAAGGTTGACTCCCAAAAGGGCGGCAACAAGCAGGGCAATAAGCAGAAAGTACTTGACCCTGTGGGCCGGGGTCCTCTGGTTGGCAGAGATCATACGTTTTCCCTTGAGTGCGGGTCTGATGGTGCCGACCATATGGTGCAGGGTGCCAAAGGGGCATATAAAGCCACAAAAAAAACGGCCCAAAAAGAGGGTCAGCAAGAGTATGGCCACGGCCCACAGAGAGCCCTTGATCCAGACATGCCCTGAAATAAGGGAGGTGAGCCAGACGAGGGGATCGAGCTGAAAGAAAAAGGTTATGGGATGGTCCAACCGGATATCCTGTTCGGAGGCAAAGTCCAGCGAGTAGCGGAGGTAGATATCCTGGGGCAAACGGGTTTCGACCAGAAGGAAGAAAAAGAGGATGAGAAAGAAGGCCTGGCTTATCCTTCTTATCCAGATCAGATGCCTCGCCTTCACAAGACCACCTTTTTGAGGTCCAGTCTGGCAAGGTCGGCGCTCCCGAGGCCTTGCTCTTCCCCAAGCCGGATAAAGCCTATCTGTTCGGGTCGGAGCCCAAAGAGCTCTGCGGCCCTGGCATCTGCCGCAACCGGGTCATTGCTCAATATCAGAGAGTCCTTGACCTCCACGTCCGACTCGCTCCCGCCTGAAGGGCCGTTTCTTACCATAATCCGGGTGGCATCGATCAGGGTGATCGTGGGTTTGAAGAACCGGGCCAGATCCACGATGCTCTGGTGGATATCCTGATGAAGGGCATTTCTTCTTCCACCCACACCGCCTATCCAGTTTTTCATCCCCAGGGTCAGCTTGCTCTGGACATGGTCCTTGGCCACCGGCAGGTTGATTACCTTGTCCGCCTCCTTTAGCGGGACAAAGACCGGCCACACATCCAGGCGGTGTCCCCCCATCTTCATGTCTCGCATCAGTGATGAGCGGGGATAGATCAAATCGGCTCCGGTCTCTTTTGCCACCATCCCTGCGCCCGTGACGGCAAAACAGCGCCTGGCATCATTGATGGTATTGTCGGCGATCCTGACCTTCCTGGCTCCTGCACCCAGGCAGAGCTCTATGACCCCCCTCATGACCTCGGGATTGGTTGTGGCTGCAAACCGGGGGGCCCTCGCCCAGGAGAGATTCGGCTTGATTACGACGACATCGCCTTTTGAGACAAATCTTTCGATCCCCCCGACGGCGTCAAATACCTTTTTTGTCAACTCCTTGACAGAGTAACCCGTTGTCTGGCCTTTCCCCTCAACCAGAAAATCCCTTTTCCCCTGACTGGCCCAGGCCGAAAAAGGGGTCATGAGGACAGGTCCGATGGCACCGGTGATTGCTACCCCACCGGATAACCGCAGCAGTTCTTTGATCGACTCCCTTCGGGTCATCGATTCCATGGTTCACGCCTCTCTAATAACCGCCCTCATAAATGCGGGAAGATCATCCGGCTTTCTGCTGGTAATCAGTTTTCCGTCGACCACCACCTCCTCGTCAACCCAATCTGCGCCTGCATGGATGAGATCGTCCTTGATGGCAAAAAAGGAGGTTGCTTTGCGGCCCTCCAGTATCTCGGCCGATGCCAGCATCCAGCCGGCGTGGCAGATGGCCGCGACCACTTTTTTTGCCTCAAAGAGGTCTTTTACCAACTGGACCATTTTTGGATAACGGCGCATGTGATCCGGTGCATAACCACCGGGGATGATGATGCCATCCAATCCCGAGGACGAGACATCATCTGCACTGGCATCCACCTTTGTGCTGGTCCCTGATTTGCCGGTGTATTCCTCAGCGCTACCAGATCCGACCACCACCACCTGGGCCCCGGCCTCCTTTAGTCTGTAATAAGGATACCAGAATTCCAGGTCATTGAACATCTGTTCCACCAAGATGATTATCTTTTTCCCTTCCAGTTCCATCGCTTGCTCCTTTCCTCATGGTGCTATGTGTTCCTGAGATAAAGACGAAACGGATTGTTCTTAGTAACCCACCCAGATCGTTTGGTCTATCTACCACAACAATGGGGCTTTTGCAATGTTGTGCCGTCTTTATTAGGGACCTAACAGGGGAGTATTTGCCCTTTTCATTATGCGAAACAATAGGGAATGCATTGCGGTCTTGCCATGACTCGAGCGCATGAAGTAGTATGGTAGCTATTCGAAGGGAGGGGGGCATGAAGGTATTTTTCCACGATAAGTTCTATCAGGTTTACTCGTCTGATCCGGCGGCGGCGGCTGGCCGGATCGAGGCGATTGTGGCGGTAATCGGCGAGAGGGTGGATTTTGTTCCGGCCCAGCCTGCTTCAGAATCTGACATAGCCCTGACGCACACCGCGTCCCATATCCACAGGGTAAGACAGGAAGGGGTCTATGAGGTGGCCGCACTCGCCGCAGGCGGGGCGATCCAGACAGCCGATCTGGCCCTAAAAGAGCCCTGCTTTGGGCTGATTCGACCTCCTGGCCACCACGCCTCTTCAGGGAGTGCCTGGGGATTCTGTTATTTTAACAACATGGCCATCGCACTGGAACATCTCAGACGGGAGGGAAAGATCAACACCGCCTATGTCCTGGACATCGACCTCCATTTCGGAGATGGCACGGTTAACATATTAAAGGACAAGGAATATGTGGTTGTGCACAATGTGGCTGCCTGTGAGCGTAAGGCATACCTGGCCGAAGTCAGAGACGAGATGGAGGAGTGCGAGACAGATATCATCGCCATATCAGCAGGCTTTGATAACCATGAGGATGACTGGGGGGGCACACTACAAACCGATGACTTTCGCGAGATCGGGAGAATGGTCCTGGGTGCCGCAAAAAGGAATCGTGGCGGGTGTTTTGCCATCCTCGAGGGGGGCTACAATCACAAGGTCCTGGGCCAGAATGTCATGGCCCTCATCGAAGGATTGGCGGGGGATTGATTTGAAAAACAAGCGGATCACCTTTGTGGTCAACCCCAACTCGGCCAACGGCCTTACCGGCAAAGAATGGCCGCATATCCAGGCCAGGGCAAGGGATCGACTGGGTTCGTTTGAAACGCGAATAACAGCCGGGCCGGGCGATGCCACCCGGCTTGCCCGTGAGGCCGTGGTTTCAGGGGCTGACATCGTGGTATGCACCGGCGGGGATGGGACCCTAAATGAGGTCATAAATGGCCTCATGGACAAAGAGGGATTGTGGCGGCGGGATCTCCTGCTGGGGTATATCCCCCGGGGCACAGGATGCGATCTTATCCGGACCGTCCACATCCCCAGGGATCTTGACAGGGCCCTGGAGAATATCTGTGCCTGCCGATCCCGCCGCATAGACCTGGGAAGGTTTACTTTTCAGGATCATGAGGGGCGCACCTCCTCTCGCCATTTTCACAATGTCCTCAGTTTTGGTCTCGGCGGGGAGGTGGATGAGAGGGTCAACAGGACCACCAAGGTATTTGGCGGGTTTGTGTCGTTTATATGGGCTACCCTCATCTCCATCCTGCTCTACAATACCAAACAGATACGCCTCAGGATAGACGATATATTTGACGAGGAGGTCACGAGCTGGAATGTGGCCGTTGCAAATGGCCAATATCATGGCGGCGGCATGCACGTGGCCCCCGGCGCCTCCATAGACGACGGCGTCTTTCAGGTGACAGCCATCGGCGACCTGAGCAAACCCGCGGTCTTTTGGAACCTGCCAAGATTGTACAACGGCACCATCTATGAGCACAAGAAGATCAAAAGGGTGACCGGGAGGCGTATAGAGGCCTCTTCACCACACAAGGTCCTCCTGGATATGGATGGAGAACAACCCGGACAACTGCCCGTTGTCATCGAAGTGCTTCCCGCTGCCCTCCCGATTATCTGTGAATGATCCTTCAGGACGGGCCGTAAGAGGAAATTCAGGGGATGGACCATTATCGGGCAAATGGGTCACAGATTTAGAAAGACCAATCATCTGGCCATAGCGGGGTTTCTATTACCCTTTGTGGCCGCGGCAGTGACGGGCGCCTTTCTCCTCATTGTGGGGGAGGGCTTTAGATCGCCTGAATTTCTGGTACCTTACCTCACTATTATCCCCATGATCCTCGTACTGGGACTGTTCTCATCTCTCAAATCGATCCCCCTGATCCCCGAACGAAATGACAAGGACTATGCCTACTCCGGTCTGACCCTGAACATCCTTTTCCTGGTCGTATACACCATTTCATTTATCTATTTTATCACCACTCCCGCCGATTAGACCTCCCCTTTATTTCACGGCCGCTTGGGCGTCCCGACCAGGGCGATCTAAATTAGGCCAAGCTAATATTTTTTTTAGCTTTTTTGTCGGTTTTTTCTTGACAAAACCTTTTTTTGTGTCTAAAAGTGGCACAAAGTGGGGTAATTTCCCGTGGAGTGGGGCACGTGGTCTATGTTTAGGGGTCGCTCAAGACACACACTGGATAGCAAAGGCCGTCTGGCCATCCCGGCCAGATTCAGGGAAGTGCTGGACCAGAAGAACGATGATTGTCTGGTGGTCACCAATCATGACGCCTGTCTGTGGGCCTTTGCCAGGGAGGACTGGAGGGTGATCGAGGAAAGGGCGGCCAATCTCCCCATGTTTAATTCAGCCGCCAGCAACTATCTGAGATACTTTATCTCAGGCGCAGTGGAAACTCCGGTCAAACAAGGACGAATAACACTTCCTCTCGACTTGCGAGAGATCGCAGGCCTGAAGAAAGAGGTGGTGCTTGTCGGGGAGTTGAAACGATTTGAGATCTGGGAAAAGGAGAGGTGGGAGGAGGAGTTTCAGAGGGTTAGAGAAAGATTTCCAGAGGCCAGCCAGTCCCTTTCAGAATTAGGGATTTAGAAGACTCAAGATTGAAGTATCTTCACAAACCGGTCCTTGTGGACGAGGTCGTTCGGTATCTGGTCGCGATCCCGGATGGGACATATGTCGACGGGACCGTTGGTACGGGCGGGCACAGCCTGGCCATTGGAATGGCCTTGGCCGGCAAAGGCCGCCTGATATGCCTGGACCTGGACCCGGATGCTGTCAGGCTTTCAAGACAGAGGCTCACCATTCTGGGGAACGGGGTCTTTGTCATCAAAGCGGGTTTTTCAGAGCTGGACAGGGTCTTAGGAGACCTGAGCGTCGGGAGGGTTGAGGGTGTCTTGTTGGACCTGGGGATGTCCTCCTATCAGCTTGAGAGGTCGGGGAGGGGTTTCAGTTTTACCCGACAGGAGCCTCTCGACATGAGGATGGATCCCGAAACAGTGCTGACGGCACATGATCTTATTCACAACCTCACTGAAAGAGACCTTGAGAGAATACTAAAGGATTACGGCGAGGAAAGGAGGGCCAAATCAATTGTCAGGGCCGTAGTAAAAGCGCGCGCGACACAGCCTATCGAGACTTCCTGGCAGTTAGCAGAGCTGATTAAATCGGTTTTTCCTCCGTCATTTCGATCTAGGGCCAGACATCCCGCTACCAGAGCGTTTCAGGCCCTGAGGATTGCAGTCAACGCAGAGCTGCAGAACCTGGAGACATTCCTAGAAAAGATTCCAACTTTGATGGTCAAGGGGGGCAGATTAGTTGTTCTTTCCTATCATTCACTTGAAGACAGGCTCGTCAAACAGGCCATGATGAACTGGGAGCAGGGATGTACATGCCCCCCTGATTTTCCCGAGTGCGTCTGTGGAAAGGTCCCCCTTTTTAGACGGCTTTTCAAAAGGGGGCTCAGGCCGAACCAGCGAGAGATTGAGGAGAACCCAAGGGCTCGCAGCGCCATACTGAGAGCTGCAGAAAGGATCTAGGCATGACAAGGCGAGAAAGGGTCTCAAAGATGGTCGGGTCACGCAACGGTAAGACAGGGGTGCGGATCAATAACTCGAGACCAAAGAGTCGCCGGTTTTATGTGACCCGAAAACAGGTCTTTTTGATCATCTTTATGCTTTTTGTGTTTACGGGGAGCAGCATCGGGTATGTCTGGTCAAATTTTCAAAGCACACGGATCGGTTATGACCTGAGTCAATTGAAGCGGGAAGAAATGAAACTGAAGGAGGAAAACCAGAGACTGAGGCTGGAACTGGCAATACTAAAATCACCCCAGAGACTTGAGACTCAGGCAGTTGAGCGCTTGGGCCTGAGACAGCCGACTCCTGAACAGATAGTCGTCTTGCAATGAAGGTCAGGGACAAAAAGTGGATTCGATTTCGCATCTATGCGGTAGCCGCTTTTTTCCTGCTTGGGTTCGGAACCATACTGGCGAGGGCCTACCAGTTACAGGTCCTGGAAAGCGATCGCCTAAAGGGCATAGCGCGTGATGGCTATATAGGGAAGACCAGACTCCCTCCAAAACGGGGGACAATATATGACCGCGAGGGTCACGAGTTGGCCCTCAGCGTTGAAGTAAAATCGATCTATGCCCATCCCAATCGGATCGGGGAAAAGTCCAGTGCGGCGAGAGATCTATCCAGGATCTTAAAAGAGAGCCGGGAGAAGATCCTTGACACCCTTTCGAGCGGACGCTCCTTTTGTTGGGTCAAGAGAAGAATTTCCCCAGGTATAGCCAAGGAAGTAATGGCGCTCAATTTGGAGGGCATTGGTGTCATTACCGAAACCAGACGCTACTACCCGGGTCGTGAGATCGCATGCCATCTGATCGGGTTTGCCGGCGCAGACAATCAGGGCCTGGAAGGCCTTGAAAAGAGGTATGATGAGCATTTGCAGGGGCCGCAACACAGTCTCATCCACATGCGCGACGCCCTGGGTCGACCTTTCGCGATCAGAAGGCCGGTTCCTTCGGGCCACGGCATGCGTGACCTGATTCTCACCATCGACAAAGACATCCAGTACAAGGCACAGCAGGCCCTCAGGGCAGCGGTAAGAAATACAAAGGCCAAAGGTGGGCAATGCCTGGTCGTAGATCCCATGACAGGGGAGATCCTTGCCATGGCAACGGTTCCTGAGTTCAATCCAAACATCTTTTCCCAATACAAGCCGGAGCAGTGGAGAAACCGGACCATTACCGATTGCTTTGAGCCGGGCTCCACCATAAAGGCCTTTCTCCTGGCCGCGAGCCTGCAAGAATCGGTGGTGACACCCGAGACCAAGTTTGACTGTGAAGAGGGTGAATTTGGCATTGGCGCCAATGTGATCCACGACACCCACGAGTACGACGTCTTGAGTGTCTCGGACATTGTTGTGCGCTCCAGCAACATAGGCGCAATAAAGATCGGCCAGAGACTTGGATACGAACGTTTTACACAGTACCTGAAAAGATTCGGCTTTGGCAGCAAGACAGGGATTGATTTGCTGGGAGAGCGGGAGGGATTTGTCAGACCCGCCGAGGAGGCCAAGCCCATTGACCAGGCCACGATCTTCTTTGGCCAGGGCATGACCACGACTTCCTTGCAACTCGCCATGGCCATGGCGGCCATTGCAAACGGCGGAAAACTGATGCGGCCCTACGTGGTAAAATCGATCGTGGATAGATCAAAGGGCAAGGTTCAAGAGACAAAACCCCGGGTGGTGAGGAACGTCATTTCTTACAAGACGGCCAAGGAGGTGGCAGGGATCCTCGAGGGTGTGGCAGGTCAAGAAGGAACGGCCCCAAAGGCAGCCATCAGGGGCTTTCGGGTCGCGGGAAAGACAGGCACCTCCCAAAAGGTAGACCCGAGGACAAAACGGTACTCCAGGAAAAAATATGTGGCCGCCTTTGTGGGTTTTGTCCCCCTTGAACGACCCCGATTGGTCATCCTGGCAGTGGTGGATGAGCCCAGGGGAGTGGCCTACGGTGGTATTGTAGCCGCGCCCGTGTTCAGGGAGGTGGGAAGATGGGCACTGAATCACCTCCGGGTCAATCCCAGCAAGGGGCTATCATCGGTGGCGCACGCCCTTCCACCCGTCTCAGAGAAAGACGGTGCCCTGCTGGCGCAAAAAGGGGCAATCGCAGGCAACGAGGCCCAAATGGACCCAGACCGGATCGCGGCCTCCCGGGCAGTCGATCGTCTCGCACAGGAATTAAGACAGAGATCGCTCCCTGACTTTAGCGGCCTCGGGATGAGGGAGGTGCTCAAGAGGGGAAGGGCCTTAGGGCTGGAGGTTCTTTTGGAGGGGACAGGGCTGGCTGTCAAACAGCAGCCCACAGCTGGAACCCCTCTCCAAGGGGTTAGCGCGGTAAGGGTCAGTTTTAGACCCCCCAACTGAATCCTTGATGGTCTTTGAACCGAAAAAGAACCGGGGCCCTTGGAGTCTGGAGAAGGGAGAAAGATGCGGCTGGGAGAGTTGCTGGAGGGAATGGAGATCCGTGATCTTTCGGGTGACCCACAACTGGAGATTGGGGGACTGGAATATGACTCCCGGCTCGTAAAGAAAGGCTCTCTATTTGTCGCCCTCAGGGGTCACCAGCAGGATGGCCACGATTTTATTGGAGAGGCGATCCAGAAAGGGGCCGTCGCAGTGGTTGCGGAAACCACCTGGGACAACAGGGGCTCACGCAGGGATGTGGCGATGGTCCAGGTCCAGGACACCCGCAAGGCCCTCTCTGGTCTTGCCCTTAGATATTATGATCACCCCTTCCAAGAGATGAACCTAATAGGGATCACCGGGACCAACGGAAAGACCACCACCAGTTATATCCTGGAATCGATCCTCTTGGATGCGGGGGCCAGACCAGGTGTCATAGGAACCATAAACTATCGCCTGGCAGGGAAGACGTGGGATGCCCCCGTAACGACCCCCGAGTCTCTGGATCTTATGCGGGTCCTGCGCACCATGGCAGACTCGCGGGTTACGGATGTGGTTATGGAGGTCTCATCCCATGCCCTGGACCAGGGGAGGGTCAGCGACTGTCCCTTCCGCGTGGGGATCTTTACCAATATCTCCAGGGATCATCTGGATTATCACCGGTCCATGGAATCCTATTTTTACGCCAAAAGCCTCCTTTTTCGTGGACTGGGAAAACGGGGGAACGGAGATCGGGCAAGGGCGGTGATCAACGTGGATGATCCAAAGGGAAGAGAGCTGCTCAAAAGAACAGAGGTACCCGTGGTGACTTATGGTCTGGGCCGGGAGTGCGATTTCAGGGCCGAGCACGTTCGGGGGAGTATAGGGGGTCTAACCGCCAGGCTGATAACCCCTTCCGGAGAGACAGACATAGATTCTCCCCTTATCGGTGATTTCAATATCTACAATATCCTGGCCGCCTCTGCCGGGGCCTATTGCCTGGGCATGGGTCTCGACACCATTTGTTCGGGAATAAGGGGGTCGCAGAAGATACCCGGCCGTCTGGAATTGGTCGAAAACAGTCGATCTTTGACCATTGTTGTGGATTATGCCCACACGCCCGATGCCCTCCTGAAGGCATTAAAGGCCGTGAGGCCACTCGTAAAAGGCCGGCTGATTACCGTCTTTGGATGTGGTGGCGATCGCGACAAGGGGAAAAGGCGTCAGATGGGGCTGGTGGCCGGAGAACATAGCGATCTCGTCTTTATTACCTCAGATAACCCCCGGACAGAAGACCCGGCGGTCATTGCAGCGGAGATCGAACAGGGGGTGAGGGATGCGGGTCTAAAAGACCTCACCCGGCATCCGGGTTCAGGGGTGGGGGGCCCGGGCTATTGCCTCGACATTGACCGCCGAAATGCCATCCGTCGCGCAATCGATGTGGCCGACAAAGACGACCTGATCTTGATCGCTGGGAAGGGTCACGAGGATTACCAGATCATCGGAAGGGAGAAAAGGCCCTTTGATGATCGGAGGGTTGCGGCAGAGGCCGCCATGGAGGGGGGCAGTGCCGGCCACGTGGGGTAAGATCAGGGCGAATGAGATCCTTGCCCCCATCAGAGGCGTCCTGGTCTCAGGAGAAGGACAGACACGACTCGATGGGTTTAGTACCGATTCAAGAAAGATGGCACCCGGTGAGCTCTTCCTGGCCCTTAAGGGAGAGAGGTTTGACGGCCATGATTTCCTGCAAGAGGTCCTCGGCCGCGGTGCCGCCGGGATCATCATCCGGGCGGACTGGTGGGGCCGGGAGGGGGCAAAAGACAGGGTCAGGAGTTGCATCCTCCCCTATCAGGTCGTGATTGCGGTGGAGGATACCCTGAGGGCACTGGGGGATCTGGCTGGATGGTGGCGGCAGCAACATAAGGCAAGGGTGGTGGCGCTCACGGGCAGCACGGGGAAGACCACCACAAAGGAGATGGCAGCGGGAGTCCTGGGGCTGGGCGGCCAAACCCTTAAAAACCATGAGAATTTCAACAATCTGATCGGGTTACCCCTGACCTTGCTCCAGTTGGGGAAAGGCCACAAAAACGCGGTCTTGGAAATGGGCATGAACCGACCGGGAGAGATCTATCGGCTGAGTGAGATCTCAGATCCGGATGTTGGGGTGATTACCAACGTGGGGATGGCTCACCTGGAGGGACTGGGCGATCTGCAGGGGGTGGCCCGGGCAAAGGTTGAGTTGGTTGAAAAGATCTCTAGAGGAGGCAAGGTGGTCATAAATGGTGATGATGACCTCCTGATAAAGATGGCTGCCCCATACCAGAAGGAACTGGTTACCTTTGGCCTTGGCCA
Organism: uncultured Desulfobacteraceae bacterium; assembly: GCA_964639275.1. GTDB lineage: Bacteria > Desulfobacterota > DSM-4660 > Desulfatiglandales > Desulfatiglandaceae > CAZXCQ01. The sequence goes on from CAZXCQ010000024.1 coordinate 27,058, forward strand.
AAAAAATGACTTCTGGGCAGACAGGATTCAGAATTGGGGCCTCAAAGGGGTGTCCTTTGAGCTTCATCACCAGGGGGAATCCTGCACCATAACCCTGAATGTCCCGGGGCTTCACAACGTACCGAATGCCCTGGCAGCGGCCGGGGCTGCCCGGTGCCTGGGCGAACCCATGGATCATATCGTACAGGGCATCAAGGCATTTGCAGGGATAACAGGTCGGTTTACGGTCACTTCTCTCCCAGGCGGGATAGTCCTGGTCGATGATACATACAATTCGAATCCTTTGTCGCTGGGGGCAACCTTGAGATCTGTCCAGGCCATGGCCGGAGAAGAGGGGCGGATAATTGTTTGTCTGGGGGAGATGTTGGAACTGGGGGGTGAAACGACCGCTGCCCACTACGATGCCGGGCAAAGGGTTGCAAAACTGGGTGCCGCTCGTCTCCTGGCAATGGGGGAACACGCACCCCAAATGATACATGGCGCAATTGAGGCGGGTATGGGGTCGTACCAGGCAGAGGAGGTAAAGAGTCCTGCTGAAATGACGGAAAAGATTCTTGAAGATATGAGAGAAGGGGACCTGGTTTTGATCAAGGGTTCTCGCAGGATGAGACTGGAAACGGTCGTTGAAGAGGTGAGAGACAGGGTATCGTGAGGGGAGGTTTGCATAGGCATGTCTAAGAGAGTACTGGTGGTGGATGACGAAATGGGCATACGGTTGTTGCTATCCGAGGCCCTCTTGAGGGAAGGATTTGAGGTGACCCTTGCAAGCGATGGGCAGGAGTCCCTTGAAAAATTGGAAAAGGACAATTTTGACCTGGTCATAACGGATATCAATATGCCGAGGCTCAACGGGATTGAGATGCTCAAAAACATGAAGAAAACCGGTCGTAAGGAGAAGGTCATCATCATGACGGGGAGCCCCTCTGCCCTGAGACTCTCGGATAATGAGATGCCCTTTATCGTGAGTCAACTTCCCAAACCCTTTGGGATAAAGAATTTTTTGAGTACGGTGATTGCTGCGACGGCCAGTATGGAGGCCCCCCACGGCGATGTACACTGGCATGCGGCCACCGCCTAAAGCAGTGCAGTAACCTGAAACCTCTCCAGGCCGGAGGCTGAACGCCGGTTATTGACCTGGTTGCTGCAGAAGGCCTGAATTGGGGTCCATATGCTCTATAAACTGATCTACCTCTTTCACACGGACATCTCGTGGCTAAACGTCTTTCGGTACATCACCTTCAGGACCGTCCTCTCAAGCCTGACGGCACTGATGATCTGTTTTGTCTTGGGTGGATGGGCCATAAAACGACTGTCGGCCATGCAGGTGGGTCAATACATTCGGGATGACGGGCCCCCCAACCACAAATCCAAGGAAGGGACCCCCACCATGGGAGGGGTCTTTCTCTTGCCGGCAATCGGATTTTCCTCACTCCTGTGGGCTGAACCCAGGAATATCTATGTCTGGCTAGTCATGTTCGTCATGCTTTCCTTTGGCGGGATCGGTTTTGTTGATGACTACCTAAAGATAACCCGGAGGAACAGCCGCGGTCTTAGTGCGACCTGGAAGTTTTCCCTTCAGATAGTGACCGCCCTCCTGGTGGCGGTCACACTCTATATCTTTCCCGGGTTCAATGCCCATTTGACCATCCCCTTTTTCAAAGAGCTGGCCCCGGATCTGGGCCCGGGCTACATTCCGTTGGCAGTGTTTGTTATTGTCGGGGCCTCCAATGCCGTCAATCTGACAGACGGGTTGGATGGACTGGCCATCAGTCCCCTGACCGTCGCCTTCGGGACCTACCTGGTGTTTTCGTATCTTGCCGGACACGTAAAGATCGCTGCATACCTCCAGATCCCGTATGTGCCCGGGACGGGTGAGATTTCCGTTGTATGCGGCGCCGTGGTGGGCGCGGGTCTGGGTTTTTTGTGGTTCAACGCCTACCCCGCTCAGGTCTTTATGGGTGATGTGGGCTCGCTCTCTCTGGGGGCTGTCCTGGGCACCGTCGCGGTGATCACAAAACAGGAACTGCTGTTGATCCTCGTGGGAGGGCTGTTTGTCTTTGAGGCACTTTCTGTGATCTTCCAGGTGGCATACTTTAAGTTTACAGGGGGTCAGAGGATATTCAGGATGGCCCCGATTCATCACCACTTTGAGTTAAAGGGCTGGCCAGAGCCAAAGGTAATCGTGAGGTTCTGGATCATCGCCATTATCCTGGCCCTCTTCTCCTTTAGCACCTTGAAGCTGAGATAAAGATGCAGTCGATAATCCCCAAAACCCAAAACCCGATTCCAAAACCCCTCCCGAACTCACCCCCCTGCGGCCCGGGGGCCAAGATCACTGTGGTGGGTCTGGGGGTCTCCGGTCTATGGACTGCCAGGTGGCTCGGGCGGCAGGGGGCCGGGGTGACCGTAAGTGAAATACGCTCTGAACAGGAGCTCGATCAAAAGGCCCTGGAAGAGCTCAGAGATACGAAGGTTACCCTGGAGACCGGCGGGCACAAGGAAGAGACATTCCTGGGAGCCGATCTCATCATTGTCAGTCCGGGAGTACCCCACGATATGCCCCTTCTGAGGGAGGCCATACAAAGGGGTGTGCGTGTGATGGGTGAACTGGAATTTGCAAGCCGCCTGATCCAGACACCCATTATTGCCGTCACCGGGACCAATGGAAAGACCACGGTTACGGAGTTTGTGGGCCTTATGCTAAGGCGTGGAGGCCTTGAGTGTTTTGTCGGTGGCAACATCGGGACCCCTTTAATGGCCTATGTGGCCGGGGAGCAGCAAGCAGACTATCTGGTGATCGAGGTCAGCAGTTTCCAGCTCGATACCATAGAGACCTTTTGCCCCTTTATCTCGGTGATCTTGAATGTCTCCCCGGACCACCTCGACCGCTATTCCAGCTATCAGGCCTACGTTGAATCAAAACTCAGGATATTTGAGAATCAGGGGGCTGGTTCATATCTCATACTCAATGACGATGACCCGACTCTCTCCGCGACAAAACCGTCCACTCAGGTCTCTGTCCTGCGTTATGGGATTGAGAAAAAGGAGGGTCGTCACGCCGTCCTGGATGGCAAGCAGGTAAAAACAAACCTGAATGACACAGAGGACATCTGGTTTTCTCTTGAATCCTTTGGCCTCTTGGGGGGCCATAACCTGGAAAACCTCCTGGGCAGTGTCCTGGTGGGTCTGGAGGCGGGCCTGAGCCCCGGGGTGATTCAAGCGGCTATTGAAGGGTTTAAGGGTCTGCCACACAGGCTTGAGAAAGTCGGCGAGTTCGACAAGGTCTTGTTTTACAACGACTCAAAGGCCACCAATGTGGACGCGGCGGTCAAGGCCGTTCAGAGCCTTGATCGGTGTCTGATCCTGATTGCAGGGGGGAGAGACAAAGGGGCCGACTATGGCCCGCTGGTCAGGGCCTCAAAGGGAAGGGTCAGGGGATGCGTCTTTCTGGGTGAGGCAAGGGAGTTACTGGCCAAATCCTTTGATGGGGTTATCCCCTATTCCATGGCCGGGGATATGGAAGAGGCGGTTTCAAGGGCCTTTTCCATAGCGCGGCCGGAAGATGTGGTGTTGCTGGCCCCGGCATGCTCCAGTTTTGACATGTTTTCTGACTACTCCCACAGGGGGAGGGTGTTTCGGAGGGCTGTGGAGAAATTAGTTCATGGCTGAGAAGAGACTGGGAGACTCCGGCTACAACTACCTGATTCTGGTCCCTGCGATCCTCCTGATCGGTGTGGGGCTGGTGGTGGTCTATAGCGCGAGCTCGCACCTGGCGGAGCACCGCATGGGAGACAGCTATTACTACCTCAAGAGACAGGCCTTTTTCTGCATCCTGGGTGTCGGTCTCATGATACTGGCAAGATATGTCCCGTGTACCATCTATTCAAAGCTGGTATACCCCCTTCTAATTATGAGTTTATCTCTTCTGGTTATGCTACTGATCCCCGGGTTGGGTTACAGGGTGGGCGGTGCCTGCCGGTGGCTCCGATGGAATGGGTTCTCTTTTCAGCCATCCGAGCTGGCAAAATTTTCGCTGGCAGTCTTTATGGCCTATTCCATGGCCAAAAAGGGGATAGGGATGAAGAAATTTTCAAAGGGGCTCTTACCCCATCTTATCGTGGTGAGCGTCTTTATGGTGTTTATCCTCCTTCAGCCCGACCTGGGAACGGCCCTGATCATCGGTTGTTGGCTCCTGATGGTCCTGTTTGTTGGGGGCGTCCGCGTGGTACAACTCCTTTTTATTATCGCCCTATCTTCCCCGGCTGTCTTGTGGCTTGTCTGGCAGGCCGATTACAGGCTGAAGAGGTGGTTCGCCTTTCTCAATCCCTGGGAGGATCCAAATGGCATCGGTTTTCAGATCATCCATTCCTTCTTGGCCTTTGGATCGGGTGGTCTCCTTGGGGCGGGTCTGGGCAACAGCAAACAGAAATTGTTCTATCTTCCCGAACCCCATACCGACTTTGCTCTCCCCATTGCGGGGGAAGAACTGGGGCTCCTGGGTGTGACCGCAATCATCGTTTTATTTGGGATCTTGATCATTTCAGGGATCAAGGTGGCCCTCAAGGCCCGAGACCTCTATAGCAGTTATCTGGCCCTTGGCCTGACCTGTATGATGGGTCTCCAGGTGATGGTAAATATGGGCGTGGTCATGGGGTTGCTCCCGACCAAGGGGCTGCCCCTCCCTCTCATAAGCAGCGGGGGATCATCCTTGATTTTCAATCTCGTGAGCATCGGGATACTCCTGAATATTTCCTCCAGGACGTGAGGCGGCCATGGGGCGTTTCATCATTGCGGGCGGCGGAACCGGCGGGCATCTTTTTCCAGGAATAGCGATTGCGAGAGAACTGGAAGGGAGGTTTGACAAGACAGAGATCCTGTTTGCTGTAGGACGGAAGAAGATGGAGGCAGAGATATTATCCAGCTACGGATACCCTGTTTCATCCATCCATGTTGAAGGCCTCAAGGGACGTGGATGGAAAAAGGGACTGGCCGTGCTGGTGAGGTTGCCGACGGCCCTTTTTCAGTCCATGGCTATCATCCGGGGGTTCTCCCCGGACCTGGTTCTGGGAGTAGGAGGCTATTCTGCCGGCCCCATGTGCCTGGTGGCGAGGTTTATGGGGATACCTACGGCGATCCACGAGCAGAACTCCTTTCCAGGCCTTACAAACCGCTTGCTGTCCAGGTTTGTAGACCGTGTCATGATTTCATTTGAGGAAAGCAGGCGGCATTTTGGAGGGGACGAGATAATACTTACGGGGAATCCGGTTCGCCAGGAGCTTTTTATAGATGCCGGGGCCGAGCCGCGGGCCGGGAAGGGTTTCACCATCCTGGTCGTTGGTGGGAGTCAGGGCGCCAGGGCGATAAATGAGGCCTTTACAGAGGCCATGTCCCACCTAAAGCGAAAGGGAAGGGGCCTTGAGGTCATCCATCAGACCGGCGAAATGGATTACCACCGGGTGCTGGAAGATTACAGGACCAAGGGTCTTAAAGGAGAGGTGGTTCCATTTATCAAGGATATGTCACGGGCCTATCAACGGGCACACATGGTGATCAGCCGGGCCGGGGCGAGCACCATATCGGAACTGGCCGCCCTGGGGAAGCCATCTATCCTGATTCCGTATCCCTATTCCGCAAACCAGCATCAGGAGGTTAATGCCCGCAGCCTCGTCCAGGCCGGGGGTGCGGTGATGGTCCTTCAGGAGGATATGAGCGCAGTGGGCCTGGCCGAGATCATAACCAGATATATGGATGACCGTTTGGCCCTGGACAGATTGGGAGAGAATGCACGCAGGGTGGGTCGGCGGGATGCCGCCAAGGTGATCGTCGACCAACTGGTTGAGGTCTTGGCGGCCCGCCGGCGGTGAGAAAAGATCGTAATAGTTCACGGGTCATAAAGCATTCGACAGGACAAAACTGGATAACAGGATGAAAAAACAATCAAGGTAGCCGTTCACGGGTTCAAAGGTTCAGGGGTTTCCCGCTGAAAGCGGGATTGTATTCTTGTCCTCGGATTCCATTTCGGACGCGTATTCACGTGAGAAGCGCCCGGATTCGTCATTCCCAACCTGAAAATTGGCGGCGCATTGGCAAGCATGTGGCAAAGCCAGCATGTTTTGCGAGGACTTCGGGTCTTCAATTTTGTCCTTGTCCCCAACCCTGAACGTTGAACCCTGAACCTGTGAACGCTTACCAATCAAGTTAATCCTGTTATCGAGTCCGATATAGGCAAATTGAAACAAAGATTCAAGGTCACAGGGAAATGAGGAAATTTGGTAAGGCCACCCATATCCACTTTGTAGGCATCGGCGGGATCGGCATGAGCGGGATTGCCGAACTCCTTATCAACCTGGGATATCGAGTAAGCGGCTCCGATTTGAAGGATTCCGCTGTCACCAGACGTCTGAGCGGCCTGGGGGGAAATATCTCTATCGGCCACAAAAAAGGACATGTGGGAGAGGCGGACGTGGTGGTCTATTCCTCGGCGGTGCGTCAGGACAACCCCGAAATCCTGGAGGCGAAAGATCGGAATATCCCTGTCATACCCAGGGCAGAGATGTTGGCGGAGCTGATGCGGCTCAAATATGGGATAGCGATTGCAGGTGCCCACGGTAAGACCACCACCACCTCCATGGTCGCCTCTATTCTAATGTGCGGACATCTCGATCCGACTGTCGTCATCGGTGGAAGACTGGATATCTGGGGCGGGGCAAATGCCAAATTGGGACAGGGGGATATCCTTCTGGCCGAGGCAGACGAAAGCGACGGGTCTTTTCTTGCCCTGTCTCCCACCATCGCAGTCGTTACCAACATGGATCACGAACACGTGGATCATTACGGCAACATGGAGGCAATCCGCCAGACCTTTATCAATTTTATCAACAAGATCCCCTTTTATGGAATGGCCATAATCTGCCTGGATAACGAGGAGAATCAACGGATCATTCCAGCGCTCCGGAAACGGTGTCTGACATACGGCATGACCTCTCAGGCCGACTTGAGAGCGAGGGATGTCGTGCAGCAAGGGCTTGGGGTCGGTTTTGAGGTCAATTATAGGGATCAATCCTTGGGGAGAATGGTGGTGGGGATGCCGGGGGAGCACAACGTGCTAAACGCCCTGGCCGCCACGGCCGTCGGTCTCGAACTGGACCTCGATCCAGGGGTGATCCGCGAAGGCCTCAAGAGCCTGGGGGGTCTTGAAAGACGCTTTCATATCAAGGGGCAAAAGGGTGATATCCTGGTACTGGATGATTATGGGCATCATCCCACCGAGATCATGGCCACCCTCAAGACCGCCAAGGAGTGTTGGCCGGAGAGGAGACTGGTTGTGGCCTTCCAGCCACACCGGTATACCCGCACCAGGGCCGTGTTTGACCGGTTTGTGATCAGCTTTAACGAGGCGGATGTCCTCGTGGTGACTTCCATATATTCAGCCGGAGAGAGCCCCATCAATGGGGTGACCGGGGAGGGTTTGGCCCAGGGGATAAAAGACCATGGGCACAAGGAGGTCATTTTTTGCCAAAAGGAGGAAGATGTCCTCTCTACCATCTTGTCCGTGGCAAGGCCCGGAGACCTGGTGATGACTCTCGGTGCGGGCAACATCAATCGGGTGGGTGATCGGCTGTTGGAAAGGCTGAGGTAGAGAAACAGACTAACCGTTCACGGGTTCAAAGGTTCAGGGGTTTCCCGCTGAAAGCGGGATTGCATTCTTGTCCCCAGATTCCATTTTATACGCGTATTCATGTGGGAAGCGCCCGGATTCGTGATTTTCAACCTCAAAACTGGCGGCTCATTGGCAAGCATGTGGCACAGCCGAGCGGTTTTGCGAGGACGTGGGGCCTTCAATTTTGTCCTTGTCCCTAACCCTGAACGTTGAACCCGGAACCTGTGAACG
>CAZXCQ010000025.1:0-34310 GCA_964639275.1 uncultured Desulfobacteraceae bacterium
GTTCAAAGCCTGTTGGATGAGGCCAATGAACGGGAAAAGGAGACCTTGAGAGTTATTCTTGGCGTTACCACTTCGGCCGTAGTGCGTGCCGCCGGTTGTGAGTAATTGTCAAATATTGGATGGCGTTCGTCAATTAAGAAACAACGTCCCCCTTTCGACCTGCCGCCGGCCGAAGACAGCCTCAAGGCCCCGCCAAATCATTCTTGCGTATCGCAGAGAGTCGTCCAGAGATTTTGGCCGGGTTACGATAATTTCCGGCCACCTCATGATTCCTTTGGAGGTTTTTCTAATGAGCGCAAAACCAAGCTATGAAGAACTGGAAAAGAGAGTCAAAGAACTGGAAATTAAGGCTCAAGAGAATCAGAGCATTCATGACCTTTTTCGCTCTGCTCCACATGGAATTTTTCTGATAGATCTTTCTGGGAAGGTTCTTTATGCAAACGTTAATGGGGCAAGGAGATTAGGAAAAGAACCGGAGGAGGTCGTAGGTACGACCTTGATACAGTACTTTCCACCCGATATTGCGGAAACGAGACGACTTAAAGGGATTGAAGCCCTAAGAACTGGAAGCCCGCAAATCCTCGAGGACAGAGTAGAAGACAGATGGTACTTTTCAACTGTTTTTCCAATTAAAGACGAAAACGGCAATCAAACAGGATTGGCCATTTATAGCGAGGACATCACGGATCGTAAGCAGGCTGAGGATACGTTGCGGGAGAGCGAGGACAAATACAAGCTTGTTGCCGAACACTCTGCTGACGTTATCTACAAAATTGATATAGCGACTGAACAATATACTTATATCAGCCCTTCAATCCAGAAATTGTTAGGTTACACGGTAGAGGAGGGACTTTCTCTTAGTGCGAGAGATTCATTGACTGCGGAGTCATATATAAGACAACGGGAAGGACTAATAGAAGCCCTTTCAGACAACCGGACGACTCCCGCGATATTGGAGCTTGAAGCGGTTCATAAGGACGGGCATACAGTGCCTGTTGAGGTTCATGTCAATTTTGTATTTGATGAGCAGGGAAATCGGGTGGAGATCGTGGGAGTAGTGCGCGACATCGCCGAACGCAAACGGACCCACGAGCAGTTGCGGCAGAGTGAAGAGAAATACCGAGACATCCTCGAAACCATTGAAGAAGGGTATTATGAAACTGACATTGCCGGGAACTTTGTTTTTTTCAACGAATCATTTCTCAACATTTCTGGCTATTCCAAAGATGAGCTGGCGGGGACAAACTATCGCCAACATACAGATCCAAAAGATATCCAGAGAGTGTATGAGACCTTTAACAAAGTATACGATACAGGGGAACCGGTTGAAAGGCTTGACTGGGAGATTATGAAAAAGGATGGATCGATCAGGCATATTGAGGTTTCCGTATCACTAAGAAGGGACTCAGAGGGCCACCGAGTGGGGTTTTGTGGTATTGTAAGGGATGTTACAGAGATAAAGAAGGCAGAGGAGGCGCTGCGGGAGACAAAGGACAATTTGAGCAAGGCCCAAGAGATCGCCCATATTGGAAATTGGAGCCGCGACTTAGACCTAAACCGGGGCGAGTGGTCTGATGAGATGTACCGGATTTTTAACCTTACCCCAGAAGGTCCGGCAGCCCCTCCTTTTGAAAACTTCCTGACCAGAGTGCACCCCGCCGATAGAGAGCGTGTCATTTCTGTGTTCAGAGAAGCAATCGAAAAGAAAGGCTCCTTTGATTTTGAGTTTCGGATAATCCCTGCTGAGGTTGAAGAGAAGATTATTCGCAATTGTGGAGAGGTGGTCTGCGATGAGACGGGAATCCCTGTTCGCATTTTCGGGACAGCCCAGGACATCACTGAAAACAGGCGTCTCCAGGCCCAACTCCAGGAAGCCAAAAAGATGGAGGCCATTGCCACCCTGGCAGGGGGGGTTGCCCACCTGTTCAACAATGCCCTGACCTCCATAACTGGGCATGCTGGATTGTTCGAGATGGAGTATCCTCAAGATGAGAAGATCATGAAGTATGCTGAGGCCATGAAGCAATCCGCCTTACGTATGGCCCATCTCACCAGCCAGTTGCTTTCCTATGCGAGAGGAGGACAATACTATCCCCAAATCCTGTCGTTAGGGGATTTTATTAGAGAGACCCTTCCCCTCATTCAGCCCTCGATCAATCCCCTGATTCATGTGGAGACAGACCTGGCGTTGGACACCTATAACGCGAAGGTGGATCGCACTCAAATGCAGATGGTATTGTCTGATATAGTAGCCAATTCAAACGAGGCCATAGACGGACCGGGCCGAATCAGGATCTCTGCAAGAAACATGGAGCTTGATATGGAGTTCATAAAGGATCACCCGGGTCTCAGGCCGGGTCCTTATGTCTGTCTCTCAATTGAGGACGATGGTAAGGGAATGGATGAAGAGACCAAGAACAGGATATTTGAGCCGTTTTTCACCACCCACTTTATCGGCCGGGGGCTTGGTATGGCATCTGTCTACGGGATTGTCGCGAACCACAATGGCGCAATCACGGTTGACTCGGAATTGGGTAGAGGGAGCGTGGTTAAGATATATCTTCCTGCCATTGAGGTAGAGGAGAAAGCAGTCTCAAAGCCGAAGGTGGATCTGGCTAGGAGTGAAGGGACCATCCTGGTGATTGAGGATGAAGAGATGGTGATGAATTTAACCAGGGATGTACTGGAAAGGTTGGGCTATCGCATATTAGAAGCCAGAACGGGAAAGGAAGCAGTTGGGATTGCCAGGACCTTTGATGGCCAGATTGACCTTGCTCTTTTGGACATAAAGTTGCCTGATATCCCCGGTGACAAGGTGTATCCGCTTATCATGGAAGCGAGGCCGGATCTGAAAGTAATCGTCTGCAGCGGCTATTCCATAGATGGTCCTGCCCATGAGATCCTTGATGCCGGTGCCCAAGGATTTATTCAGAAACCCTTCATGGTCTCAACATTAGGTGAAAAGTTGAAGGAGGTGCTGGGAGGGAGCTAGGCCAGGAAAACAGGTCGATTAAGTCCCAAGCCTAACTGATGAACCGTATAAATCCTTAATCGAAATCTTACGAAGATTAGTTCGTTTCCGAAGCAATCTCCGATATCCAGCCATTACCGAATTTCACCAAACGTCTGCCGACAAAAACAATGTGATACGATCTTTCCAAGGGGTGAACCGAAAGGCTGGTATACGTCATCGATACCTACGGAGAAAAATGCGTCTCAAAACCTGCAATATCTCAAACGTATCTCAATTTGAACGATAATTGTGTTTACTGCTATCTAGGTCAACTTTCTGATGCGTTACGCGGACTGGGGGACGGACACAAAAATATCTGTTTCTTTTTGCGGCTGGGTGTGTTTTGAGAAATTCAAGCAAAGAGTATCCCGCATAGATACAGCCGGTGGATTGCCACATGTCATAGCCGGGGTATATAACGTCGAACCACGGCGTCTGAACCCCAGTCAGTCGGCCGTCAGCCGGGCGGTGTAAAGCGGCGAACAGATTGTTGATGAGCTGCGAGCAGAGGAGGAATTAGGACCATGCAATACGAAATCTTATTGGTGGACGACGAGCATTTTATTCTCGATACAATTGGGCCAGCGCTCGAAGAGAAGAGGTATAAAGTTATCTCAGTCGACAATGGAAAAGCGGCTATCGAGGCAGTAGCCAAAAACCATATAGATCTGGTCATCACTGATCTGGTCATGGATCAACCTGATGGAATGGAGGTTTTGAGAATTACGAAAGAGCATAGCCCTGAAATCATGGTCATCATTCTGACCGGCTACGGGGACATGGGATCGGCAATTGGAGCTTTCAGGCTTGGTGCGGATGATTATCTGGTGAAGCCCTGTAACATTGAAGAGATCTATTTCAGGGTATCGAAATGTTTGGAGAAACAGCGTCTTAACAGGGAGATTGATCGGCAAAAAGAGGAGCTGTGGGAGAGTAAGGAGAAGTACCGTACGATCTTTGAAAATATCCAAGATGTCTACTATGAAACTGACCCAAAAGGACATATTTTGGAGATTAGTACTTCCGTCGAGAATTTTTTCAAATATAGGCGGGAAGAATTAATAGGGAAATCATTGAATGAGTTGTACACCGATCCGGAAGAAAGCCATCTCATAATAAGAGATATTTTGGAAAAAGGAAAAGTTCATGACCATGAAGTGAACTTGACTGATAAAGACGGCTTTCACCATTCCTGTTCAATTACCACTACTTCTGTAAGAGATGATCATGGCAACCTTATTAAATTTGTCGGGGCACTACGCGATATCACTTTGCGCAAGCAAGCAGAGGAGGCGCTCCACAAAGCACATGACGAACTGGAAAGGCGAGTTGAGGAACGGACTGTGGAACTAGTAAGAGTGAATGAACAACTGAACCAAGAGATAGAAGTTCGCAAACAAGCCGAGGAGGCGCTACAAGAGAGTACGGAGAAATTTTCCAAGCTTTTTCAGGCAAGCCCTGTCTATACATGCGTCACAATCCTCGAAGATGGGCGTTTTCTGGAGGTCAACGATGCCTTCATGAAGGTTACAGGCTATCATCGTCAAGAGGTAATAGGACGCACCGCGATCGAGGTAGGTTTGTGGGTAAACCCCGAAGATAGGATCAAGTTTGTAAAGCTTGGCAAAGAACATGGTGGGTTTCGAGAGCAGGAGGTGAACCTTCTGAAGAAAAACGGGGAACCTCTCTTTATGCTCTGGTCGGCGGAAAAGGTCAAAATGGGTGGTGAAGATTGTTTCATTAGTGCTCTTTCCGACGTTACCGAACTCAAAAGGGCCGCGGAGGAACTAAAGAAGAGTGAGGAAACGGCTCAAGCCCTTCTTAACGCCCCTTTTGACATGGCGGCGCTTCTGGATACTAACGGTACTATCCTTGCCATGAACGAGGCTGGTGCCAGAGCGTTTGGAAAGAGCCCAAGCGAACTGATAGGCACCTGCACCTTTGACCTATTCTCCCCCGATATGGCAAGATCAAGGAAAGCTCAAGTTGATAAGGCAATCCGTTTAAAGAAACCCGTCCGCTTTGTGGACCAGCGACGAGCCAAGTGGTTCGATAACAGTCTCTACCCCATCCAAAATTCGCTAGGAGAGGTGACACAGCTTGCTATCTTTGTTCACGATATCACCGACCTCAAGGAGACCGAGCAGGCGCTAAGACAAAGCGAAGAGGAATTGCGGATCAAGACCAGCAAACTTGAGGAGATTAATACTGCGCTGAAGGTCTTGATCGAGAAAAGGAAAGAAGATAAGATAAGGCTTGAGGAAGATGTGTTGTCTAATGTGAAACAACTGGTTGAGCCTTATTTGGCAAGGCTAAGAGAAAGCGGACTGGATTCTGCCCAGGGCTCCTTACTTGATGTGCTTGAGATAAATCTCAAAGAAATTACTGCACCATTCATGCGGGCGTTTTCCTCCGAGTATTTGAATCTCACCCCTGCTGAGATCAGAATAGCCAATCTGGTGAAGCAGGGCAAGACCACCAAAGAGATCGCTCAACTTATTGATTCCGCCAAATGGACCGTTGATTTTCACCGATGCAATATACGAAAAAAACTGGGTATTCAGAACAGAAAAATCAATCTCAGAAATTACCTCTCAATCATGACCTAAACAAATCCAGAATTCCAAATGTCCAAAACCAACGAATAATTTCAATGAACCATAGGCTATAGCAAGACCGAGTCTTGCTCATTTCGATTTGACTGAATAGGGCACGGGGATGAAAATATGTGTTTATTCTTGCGTCTGGGTGTGCCATTGAGAAATTCAAGCCAAGAACATCCTGCATAGATACACCTGGTGCATTGCAGCATGTCATAGGCCGGGGGATTGAACGTCCAACCACGCCGTCTGAACGTCAGTGAGTCGGCCGTCAGCCCGGCAGTTTACGGGGGCGAACAGATTGTTGATGAGCCGTGTTTATCCCCGTCCCCCCTTTCACAGGAGGAATAAGACCATGCGCTGGAAGCAATTTCTAACACCCGTAGAAACCCTGGATCCGGAAGCGACCCGGATCTTCATCGACAACCACAAAGAGGGGACCTATACCCTTCTTGATGTGCGCCAACCAAAGGAGTATGAAAAGGCAAGGATCCCCGGGTCCAAGCTGATCCCTTTACCCGAGCTTGCCGACCGAATCGGGGAACTGGATCCGGATAAACCCCTAATTGCCTACTGAGCCATTGGCGGTCGCAGCCGTGCTGCTGCGCAGCTTCTCGCCGGGCAAGGGTTTAGGGAGGTCTATAATCTGAAGGGGGGCCTAAAGGCCTGGAACGGTCTCACGGCTGCCGGTCCAGCGGAGATGGGCATGATACGCCTCAAGGGTGACGAAACACCCAGGGAAATCATTGTCATCGCCTACGGCATGGAAGATGGACTGGCAGGATTCTATGAGGCTTTTGGTAAACAGACGGATGATCCAGACCTGCTGCGGATGGCAGTCCATTTGGCAGGCATAGAAGGGGCGCATAAAAACCGGCTTTACGATCTCTATCTCACGTTAGATCCGGACATTACTGACAGGGGGCAATTTGAGACCGGCATCGTTTCCCGGATGATGGAGGGCGGCTTTACGACCGACGAGTATTTGGAACAAAATAAGGATATGATGAAGACCGTCCCCGATCTCCTGAACGTGGCCATGATGCTCGAAGCTCAGGCCCTGGATCTCTATATGCGATATTCCGAGAAGGTCAAAGAGAGGCAAACCAAAACGGTCTTGTATGACCTGGCAGAAGAAGAAAAAAAGCACCTGGCTGGACTCGGCCGGCTGATGGAAGAAAAGGCCTAAGACGGGCCAAATGACAGTTCATTTAGGGAGATAATGGATGTTTGGCATCAGCGAATCCTCTCTCAGATTTTTCCTCTTCCTAGGAGGTCTTGTTTTTTTTCTGATCCTGGAGCTGCTTGTCCCCTACAGGGAAAGCTCCGTATCCAAAGTGAAACGCTGGTTGAACAATCTATCTCTGACGCTGTTTAATTCAATTGTACTCAACCTGATCTTTTCAACCGCCGTTGTGGGAACCGCCACCTATGTCCAGACGCAGAAACTGGGGGTATTGAATATAGTTGAGGCCCCTGCGTGGTTCAAGCTCCTCTTCACAGTCGTCTTTCTGGACTTCATGCTTTATGTCTGGCACCTCCTCAACCACAAAATGCCGTTTCTCTGGCGGTTTCACAGGGTCCATCACTGCGATCTGAATATGGACGTATCGACAGCGACCCGGTTTCACATCGGCGAACTGGTCATCTCCGCGGTGATAAAGCTATCCATAATATTCTTTTTAGGCGCGGGGCTTTTTGGTGTATTCATATTCGAAAGCGCACTGGTCCTGTGCGCTCAGTTTCATCATAGTAGCCTTAAGGTCCCCAAATGGTTTGAAACCCTTTTTTGGATCTTTTTTGTGCCCCCTTCCATGCACCGGATCCATCACTCGGTGATTCTCAAGGAGCGGGACACCAATTACGGGACCATCTTTTCCCTCTGGGATCGAACCTTGGGGACTCTTCGTAGCGACGTGGACCAGGCCGGGATCCGTATCGGGATCGGAGCCTATCGTCAGCCGGAGAAACTCCATCTTCCCCAACTGCTGGTTATGCCCTTTTTGAAGCCAGTCAGATAAATCCCATGGTGGGGCAGCAAAAGAGGGAGCCGTTCAACCCAGGGATGATCTCTTATCCGAGAAAAAGATTTGTCCGATCAGGGCACAAGATCTTTTGAGACCGAACGTTCAGGATGGATAGATGTTCGTCGATTGTATTCCTGTGCTGTTCTACCAGCGATCAATTGTTCAACACTAACCTCTCATAATGAAACTCAGCACAGACTATGCGTCCTGAATCATCGAAAGGTATTCCTTCCTTATCGAGCAAACTCCTCTTCATTTCAAGGCCTCCCTGGTAACCGCCTAGATGTCTGTCTGACCGGATGGCCCGGTGACAAGGCACGATAAGGGGAAACGGATTGTTTGCCAGGGCATTTCCCACGGCTCTGGCTCCGTTGTGCGTACCCAGATGTGCTGCAATGAGCCCGTAGGTAGTGACACCTCCACGTGGAACCCTGTGTTCCGCGCGAAGAACGGATTGTTGAAACGCGGAGCACAAGTCCAAGTCTGCAATATCCAGAGAAATTTCAATGGCATCCCCCTCAAGAAGCCCTTTGATCGCAGCGGCTACAGCGTCGATCTCTATGCATGAAGACACTTGTGAATTTGGGTAGAGTGAGGACGCTTGATCTTTAGCGGATAACCCTGGTTTCGAGAGCAATACCCGAACGACCTTGGGGCCATGGTTGAGTCTGGCCCAGATGACGCCTACAGATCCAAAAGGGGTTGACTCTATGATCTTCCTATTCATATGCCGATCGCGTTGATAGCATGAAAAAGTCAAAAAACTTCCGACCCGATCCCAACCTCCAGCTGGTGTATTATCGGTATGAATAATATACCATGATTATGCGTATTCTCAACCCGGATTATTTTTCATTATGATTTGAACCCCTGGAATCACCTGGACCAAGAACCGTAAGGTTTCTGGGATCTGCCCCGCTTTTCATCTTCTCTGGGATATCTCGGGGTTTAGTAGCCGTCATTTGACACGACGGATGTTTTGTCTTAAATTCCATTGCAGCCCGCGAGGACCCCTCAATTCTGAGGCGTCCTCGCGGTCGGTGCACCAGATGAGACCGGCTCTCGGTCCAATAAATAGACCCAAGGAGATGACATTCATGGGACTCTTGATTGTTGACGAAAACAAGTGCAAAAAAGACGGTATTTGCGCGGTCGAGTGCCCCATGGCAATCATCAAACTGGAAGAAGGCAATGGATTCCCACGGCTGATTCCCGGCGGCAAAGAGATGTGCCTGGTGTGCGGGCACTGCGTGGCGGTATGCCCCCATGGCGCGCTGAGCCACACCCAGATCCCTATCGAGGAGTGCCCGGCAATCGACAAACAACTGGAAATAGACGAACGGCAGGTGGTTCAATTCCTTCGGTCCCGCCGCTCGATCCGTTTTTTCAAAGAAGAACCACCGGACAAAGAAAAGATCCGGCGGCTTATCGAAATTGCCCGCTACGCACCCACGGCCGGAAACGGTCAATTGGTGGAATGGATGGTCATGAGCAATCGGGCCAAGATCAAGGAAATTGCCGGGATGACAGTGGATTGGATGCGCAAAGTGTTGGAAAAGGCTCCTGAAACCGCCCCCTTTTATATCCCCATTATCGTGGGCGCCTGGAACATGGGGTTTGATGCGATACTGCGGGATGCCCCTGCACTGGTTCTTGCCTCGGCCCCTCAAGAGGCGACCAACGGCATGGTGGATGTGACGCTGGCCCTTTCCTATTTCGAACTGGCGGCCCCTAAATTGGGTCTGGGAACCTGCTGGGCAGGCCTGCTCCAGGGGGCCCTTGTTTCCTCTTCAGCCACAAGAGAGGCACTGGGGCTCCCCAAGGGGCACCCGCATCACTATCCCATGATGGTCGGTTATCCCAAAGCGAAATATTTCAGACTGCCTGAGCGAAAGGCACCGAAAATCACCTGGAAGTGACCGCGGTTGCGATCTAAAGAGCAGCCTAATACTACAGCGACACTTTTCAGGTAACCATTTGAAATTTAATATAAAACATGCCGGTGGTTTCTTTACGGCGTCATTCCCGCGAAAGCGGGAATCCAGTATTATTTTCACGTGCATAGCGTTCCTGGATGCCCGCCTTCGCGGGCATGACGTGCATAATAGGCGCAAAGTGTCGCTGTAGTACTAAGGGTTCGCTCAAAACTAAATATCGTTCCTGTCTATGAGAAAGGAGAATGAACCATTAATACCTTGAAAGCCAAAAAAAAGACCAATCAAGCGAATGAACGCGCGCTGGACGGCGTAAAAGTCCTTGAATACTGCTCGATGGTGAGCGGTCCCTATTGCACAAAGATTATGGCCGATCTGGGGGCTGAGGTGATCAAGATCGAGCCTCCGGTGGATGGGGACCCGGCCAGACAAATGCCCCCATTTCCTGAGGACAAACCCCATCCGGAAAAAAGCGGGCTCTTTCTCTACCTCAACACCAACAAACGGGGAATCACTCTCGATCCTCAAGAGCCCAGGGGAAAAGAGATCTTTCTGGAACTGGCCAAGAAAGCGGACATCCTTGTGCAAGACCAGCCGGCCGGAGAGATGGAACGGATGGGCCTCGGATATAAAGACCTGAGTGTCATCAACAATGGGCTCATCGTCATGTCCATTACCCCCTTCGGGCTTACCGGACCCTATCGGGACTACAAAGGCCGCGCCCTGAATCTGTCCCATGTCAGCGGCCAGGCCTATCTCCTTCCCCTCCTCTCCCCCCACCCGGACAGACCCCCCGTAAAGGCAGGCGGCAACGCCACCGACTGCGACCCCGGGCTGGTGGCTGTAGTGGCCGTGCTGGCCGCGCTTTACTGGAAGGGTGTATCCGGTCGGGGGCAACACATCGACCTGAGCAAGCAGGAGGCCCTGATCTCCATGCAGCGGGTGGAGAGTGTCACCTATGCCAATGATCAGGTCGTTATGACCCGCACGGGCAACCAGACGCGGATGCCGGGGGGTGTCCTCCCCTGCAGGGATGGGCACATCGTAGTCATCACGCCGGAGGAGCACCAGTGGGATGCCCTTATGACGCTTATCGGAAACCCGGCGTGGTCCAAAGAACCCTGGTGCAGGGATCGGGAAGCCCGGGCCCAGCATGCCGAAGCCATAAACAATCTGTTGATTGAATGGACCACCCAGCATACCAAAGAGGAGATATTCCACAAGGGACAGGCCATGAGTTGCCCCATCGCGCCCAGCCGGTCGGCGGAGGACCTGATGAGATCTGAGCAATTGAAGGCCAGGAATTTCTTTGTGGATGTCACACATCCGCTCCTGGGTCATCTAAAGATACCCTCATCCGCGTCCCGATTCACCGAGAGTCCCTGGCAATTTGACCGCCCGGCCCCGCTCCTTGGCGAAGCCAATGAAGAGATCTATTGCAAGCGACTGGGCTACAGGGAAGAGGAACTGGAAGTGCTCAAAACAGAAGGAGTCATCTAAGATGAATGAAGGACCGCTCAAGGGCGTGAGGCTTACTGAATTCACATCGGCCTGGGCAGGCCCCTACGCCACCTGCCTCCTCGGTTTTCTGGGTGCTGAAATCATCAAGGTGGAGAGTCGGATGCGGCTGGATCATTCGCGAAACCTTTCTTTCAGCACGGGCAAACGGTTCTCCGGCCCAGACGAATCAGAGGTATTTAACAACCTCAACCTAAACAAGAAGAGCATTATCATCAACCTGAAGGCCCCGCAGGGCATAGACCTTGCTAAAAGGGTAGCGGCGGTGAGCGACGTGGTCATGGAGAACATGCGGCCAGGGGTGATGCCCAGGCTCGGGCTGGGATATGAGGCCCTCAGGGAGATAAACCCCGAGCTGATCTACCTCTCCTCTTCGGCCTGCGGACAGGGCGGGCCAGAACGGGAATATGTGGGCTATGCCCCTACCTTTGCAGCCCTGGGCGGTGTTTCTTATATCACCGGCTATGAGGACTGGCCCCCCAGCAATTTTATGGGCGCCATTGACCTGCGGAGCGCCACCACTGCTGCGGCTTCCATCCTGGCCGCCCTGGTCCAAAGACAACGAACCGGCAGAGGCCAGTACATTGACATGGCCTCCCAGGAAAGCATTGCCGTGCTCATCGGTGATGTGATTCTGGACTATGTGATGAATCAGCGGATTCAGACACGGAGAGGTAACAGAGGCTACCGAATTGCCCCCCACAATTGTTACCGGTGCGCCGGCGAAGACCAGTGGATCAGCATCGCCGTTGCCACCAACCAGGAATGGGAAGGCCTCTGCCGAACCATGAACCGCCCCGATCTCATAAAGGAAGAGCGGTTTGCTGCCCCTGAAGACCGCTATAGCCACCAGGACGCGCTTGACCGGATCATCGCGGAATGGACCCGGGACAAAGACAGCTATCAATTGATGGAAGAACTTCAAAAGGCCGGTGTTGCCGCTGCGCCCACCCTGAGTAGTGAAGGGTTATTCAAAGATCCCCATGTCCGTGATCGGGGCGTCTTTCTCCAGGTGGAGCACCCTGTCATCGGCCGGGACTGGGTCATCGCCCCGCCCTGGCGGTTCTCTGAAACCCCGGCAAGAATCAACCGGCACGCCCCCCTGCTCGGGGAGCACAACGCGTATGTGTTTGGCGAGCTCCTGGGGATCTCAGCGGCGGAAATAGAAAGGCTGGAACAGGAAAAGGTGATATACTAAGCCGAAAACGAAAGGCAAAACATATGTCAAACCCTGAATCCTCCCCTTATTTCCATGGTTTGAATCCACCCTGTTTGGAAGCCCTCCGCGCCGTCACATAAAACAATGATGCCGCAGAGAGCACAATTCCCGCCAGCAGCAGGAACAGATTGCTGTAAGGACCTGCGGACATCGTGGCTGTCAGGGGATTGATGGGTACATGATCCTTTGATATATCGAGCAACTTTCCGATAAATGCAGCGCTGAAGGCGCCCGACATAAAGAAGAAGAGATTGTACATTCCCATACCAATCCCAAGCTGATCTGTGGGAAGGGTTGAAGAGACGATATGGGCAATGGAGGACTGCAATAAGGAAAACCCCATGTAGCACAGGATCATGTTCAAGGCAATGACCCACGGTTGTAACCCTGCAAAGGTCGAAAGAAGGATAAACCCTGCCGTCAACAGGGTCATCCCGGTACATACGACGGGTGTGCTGCCTGTTCTATCCACAAATCTTCCACCGATCGTCCCTGAAGCAGCGGCGATCATGGCCCCGGGAAACATCACAAGTCCAATCTTGCCGGTTCCGAGCTGGTTTAGGCCCCTGAGCATGAGTGGTGTCATGAAGAACGTACCAAAAACAGTGCTCAGGGAGAGAAAAGCGACGACGACCATGTTGCGGTAGGAATGGTTACAGAACAGCGAAGGGGTCAAAAAGGGGGTTTCCCTCCGGTTGATATGCACCAGAAAGCAGAGCATTAGAATCATGCTGAGCGGCAGGGTCCACCAGACGGTCAAGGTGATAAAGAGAAGAAACGAGCCGATCGAACCCACCATGAGGACCGCTCCGGGTGTATCGAATCTGCCCGCGTGTCTGGTGTGATCAGGGAGGCGTCGCCTGAAAGATCGAATGGTACACAGCGTAATCGTAGAAAGGATAAACAGATAGCGCCAGTGAAAAGTCCCGGTGATGAAACCCCCGAGAATGGGGCCTATGCCGGCTCCGAGGGCCACGGTGGATGCGAGCGCACCCAGCGCCCTCCCCTTTGCCGAAGCCGGAAAGTATGTTGTGGCAATCAGCATGCCAAGAGCCGGTACGGCCCCGGCGCCCGAGGCCTGCACGATGCGTGCAGCGATCAGCATGGGATACCACTGCGAGAGAAAACCGACGAGTGAGCCAGTATTGAACAATATCAGCCCGATCACAATAAGGTTCTTTACTGAGTATGTATCGGCAAGCCTGCCATAGGTGACCGAGCTGATGGCAAAAAAGATCACATAACCACTCACCACCCAGCTCACCTGTGAAGGGAGCAGGTGGAACTGTTGCGCGATATCCGGAAGTGATACATTGAACATCGTGGTGTTGAGAACCGAGAAAAAGATTATGGTCGAAAGGAGGAGGATCAGCCTTTTGCGGACAGCCGGGTCGGTTACTCTGTCCTTTTGGATGTCCACATCGGCGATTTCTTTCAATTTACCACCCTCTTAAGGCTTTGGCGCTTTGAAAACAGGGCAATGGCGATTCCGAACCCCCATTGCCCTCTTCAAGTAAAAACTTGAAGAAAGCTAAATTGATACAAAACAATAAGGAAAGTGTAACATCCCAAAAAGCAGGGGGAAAGCCGTGGCATAGGCTTCGCATTCCAAGGGACAAAGACTTTCTACCTTGTGAACCAAGCCTGATGCCTTGCGTCCTCTATCCTACCACCCTCTTGGCTATGAAATCATACATCCTTTCATTGGCCTCTCGAGCGATTTTTATGGGAAACAGGTTGAAGACATGCGTACCACCCGGGTAAACAGCCAGCTCGGCCTGATTCCCCGCAGCCAGCCAGCGGACATGCATAAAGAGCGTGTCATCCAGGAGAGGATCAAGGGTGCCGACCGTAAAGAGGGCAGGAGGCATCCGGGATAGTTCGGCATAAATGGGGGAGGCATCCGGATCATCCCGTCTTTCGATTTCGGGGATATAGAGGTCATTAAACCAATTGATCATCGGGGTTGAAATGATGAGGTTTCTTTCTCCCCAGTTGCGCTGGCTCGGGGTCATGGCGATATCATAGCACCCATAGCCGAGGTTGGCCCCCAAAAACCCCGTAAAATCATGCCGGTCGCGCATCCTGACGAGGGTGACGACAGAAAGGTTGGCCCCGGCGGACTCTCCGCCAATGATAAGCCTTTCCGATCCAAACTCTGCCCTGGCGTTTTTTATTAGCCAGACCGCCACGGTCTCACAATCGTCGGCGGCTGCCGGGTAGGGGTGTTCCGGGGCAAGCCTGTAGTCAACGCTGACCACGGCAACCCTGGACCTTTTCGAAGTCTCGGCCAGGATCTCATCAAAGTGGTCCGGGTGGCAGAGTGCAAAGCCCCCTCCATGAATATGGAGATACACCCCATGGACCTCATCCGGAACAAAAACGCGAATCGAGACATCATGATCCCCTCCGGTGACAACCCGGTCCTGGGCCTCATCAAGGCGTTTGATTGGGCCCATCCAGCTCTTCCCCGATTCTCTCTCCTCGCGAACCTCCTGGGGTGTCCGGGTATGCACGGGGGGAATTCTGGCAAGAAGCTCTTCAAGCCTTTTATTGAATCTAGCTGTTTCAGGGTCCACGGCATCAGGATCGAACATATTGCGGTCAAGGATCTCTATTTTGCTCATAGTCATTCCTCTCTTTGGATCAGATTTGAGATACACCTTTCTGTACAGCCAAGAGGTGATTTTGGGGATAAATGGATAGGATGGTAAGAACGTGCTTTTTGGGTCGCGAAGTATAGCTGTTTCAGATTTATGTGTCAATCCGAAACACCCCTCATGTTGCTCAAGCCACATCAATCCAAACTCGTGTTCAATTTATTGAGAAAATCCGGCCGATATGTTAGACGAGAATCTGAGCAGAAGGCCCACATCTTAACCAGAAAGATGTTATGGTAGATACCCATGGATCAAAACCGATATACCGTGCTTTTGAACAACTCCCTCAAGAGATACATGCTGGGTCTGGACAAAGCAGAGAAAAGACGACTCCGGGAGAAATTTGAGTTTCTTGAGGCCGGGATCTGGGATGCGGGTGTCCGCGTCAAGAAGCTGAAAGGGGCATCCAGAAAGGTCATCTTTGAGGCACGCGCCTCAAAGGGAGATAGAATAATCTTCACCCTTGGAAAATACTCCCATCAGACAGCCATATATGTGTGGGCGGTTGTCAGACATGACGATATCACCTCATCCATACAGAAGATCCTTCCCGAAAATGCACCTTTTCTAAACTTTGAACCCGAGAGCAGCGAAGATCATCCCGATATCTTGATCGATGAGCTTTCGGAAGAATACTTTAGCCAGGAGGCAATCGAGGAAAAATCTCCGGATGACTATGGCCCGCAGAAATGGCTGGTACTGAGCGATGAGGAATGGAAACGAATGCTGCTTGCCGGAGACCCCGACGATCTTGGGATTTTTCTCTTCCTCACCTCTGAGCAGAGCCGGATATTGGAGATAGACCCCCCGCTTCTTCTTTCCGGCACAGCCGGGAGCGGAAAGACAACGATATCAGTATATTACCTACTGAGAAAGGAGTTTCTTGACAAAAGACGCCTCTTTCTCACCTACAATTCCTTTTTGAACGACTTTTCAGAGAAAATCTACAGAGGTCTGATTTCCCATACCTCCCTGGAAAAATCGGATATCAAACCTGATTTTTTCGTGTTCCGGGATCTCATGCATGAACTGACCAGGGATTCGGGACAGGCCTTTGACAAAAGAAAGGAGGTTGGGCTCAAGGAATTTGAGCATATCTTTCGAAACCACAGGTTATACAAGAGATACGATTCAGAGCTTGTTTGGGAAGAGATCCGTTCCATCATCAAGGGTGCAAAACCCCCCATCAGACTGGAAAGATACAGAAAACTGACCCAGGCCTACGTCCAAAACGAGCTTGGGGAGCGAGGGCTTTATGAACTCAAAGACTATCTTCTCGGACTCAAGAGATTTGAGTTTCTGGAAAAGATCGAACGGATCGTTGAAAGAAAGACCCGGTATTCCCGGCTTGACGAACTTGTTCAGGGTATCACGATCGGGAATGATCCTGCAAGAGATGAGCATCAATTCGTTCTGGATGAAATCCTCAGGATTATCGAAAAAAAGATCCGCAGTTTTTCCTCCCCGCTTCTGACATACCAGGAATACCTCAACCTCGGGAGAAAACGGGCGCCCAACTTTCTCTTTGAGCGAAAGGAGATCTATGCCATCGCAGAATATTACCAGGGCCAGATCGAGGCAGAGGAAAAATGGGATGAGATCGACCTTTGCAGGCAGGCGATCCGGCGCCTGGAACGTCATTCAGACAGATTTAGTTATGACCTTGTGGTCTGCGACGAAGCACAGGATTTTGCAGACATCCAGCTCTCTGTCATTTTCAGGCTGGCCAGGACCTACGAGGGTCTTGTACTGACCGGAGACCCGAAACAGATCATCAACCCAAGCGGCTTCCGGTGGGAGGAGGTAAAGGAGAAATTCTATGAAAGGGGTGTTGGGGTCCCGGAGGTCCATCTGCTCAATCTGAACTTCCGGTGTGTGGGGAGCATTGTGAAGCTCTCCAATGCCCTTCTGGACCTCAAGCAGCAGATGATCGGTCTCTCCGGCTCAGAGCTGAGAGAGGAATGGAAATTCAATGGAAGGCCTCCATTTCTTCTCTCGGGAATCGATGAAAAGGCCCTCCTTGCGCGGGTGCATCTCACAGGCGCGGGCCAGATTATCCTTGTAAGGGACAGGGCCGAGCAGAGCAAACTGAAAAGGGCGCTTGGCACCGAACTTGTGTTCACAATCGGTGAGGCAAAGGGGCTGGAGTTTGATACGGTTTTCATCTGGAAGTTCTCCTCCGGAAAGAAATCAACCGGCATTTGGAGGCGGATCAAGGGTGGAAATTTCGACAGAAGTCATGTCCCGCACATCAGGCACGAGATAAACCTCCTCTATGTGGCCATTACAAGGGCGCGAAATACCCTCATCATCTTTGACTCAGCCAGCGATATATGGGAGTTGCCGGTTCTAGGTGACCTGATTTACCGGACCAACGAAAAAGACATCCTCTCCGAAATCTGGCAGCGGGTCTCCACACCGGAAGAATGGGAGAAGCAGGGCGACTATTTTTTTGAGCGGGAGTACTATCCTGCGGCCGCGGAATGCTATAAGAACGCCGGTGATCTTGCCCGGGCCGAGCTCGCCCAGGCCCATGTCCTTGAAGAAAGGAAGCGGTTCAGAGGGGCGGCAGAGCTTTTTGAAAAACACCATTTCCCTGAGAAGGCCGCAGAATGTTTTGAGGCCGCCGGCCTCTTTGCCCGGGCCCTCCCAATGTGGGAAAAGCTGAGACACAAAGACCGGATAAACCTCTGCCGGATCAGGATGTATGAAGCGGATGGCGAATATGACCAGGCAGCCGATGCATGGATCAAACTAAGGGAGTTTAACAGGGCCCTTGAAAACTGGAACAGGGCGGGGAATTACCAGAAGATCGGGCAGTACTATCAATCAAAAAGGCAATATCAAAAGGCGGCAGAGAACTTCGAAAATGCAGGGGATCACGAGAACGCTGCAAAGTGTTACAAAAAGACAAAACAATGGGACAAGGCAGCGGACCTCTTCTTCCGTGCAGGTGATTATGTCAACGCCATAAAGATCTACAAAAAGTTGAAAAACAGACAACAACTCATTACGTGTTACATCAACCTCAAAGACTACTATAACGCGGCGCTCTTGTACGAAAAGGACAAAGACGTGGAAAAGGCCGTCGCCTGTCTCAGGGATTTCGCCAATGCCTCGCCCGGAAAACGAAATAGCCTCCTGGAGGAGGCAAAAAAATATCTACCAAAACGATCAAGACTAAAGGCGGCAGTCCGTTATTCGGCGCTATCGATGTATGATCGATCCGCTCCGATCTTTCTTGAAACGGGATTCCTTGAAAGGGCACTGGAGGAGTTCAGAAAAATCAACGATCATGAAAAGGCTGCCGAGTGTCTTGTCAAACTCAGGCATTATTACAAGGCCGCACTTGAATATGAAAAGAGCCACCGCGACGACAAGTGGACCAGGGTCACAGAATCGTTGATCGAACACCTTGACTCACACGAGGGCCACAGCAGGGCTCAAGAGGACAAATTGCTCAAAGAGGCTGAGTCGTTATTTGAGCAGGGTGCATACGACAGCGCCATCGCACGGTATAAGGTGTTCCGATATCATGACGGGCTCCTTGATGCCTATCTCGAGCTGGGTCGGGATGAGGAGGCCCTCGACTATTTCCTGAAAAACGACATGTATGAACATGCCAACAGATATATAGATACAAAAGAGGACATCATCGTTTCTGACGATTTTATGAGCGCCGCGGTGTCCAGATTCAAAGACAATTATCAATTCTATTATGGAAGACAGAGTGATGTCGAGGTCGTGGCAAGACTTTTGAAACTGCGTTTAAAAAAGGAGAAGACCCAAAAAACACTGGACCTTACTGCTGATTTCCTGTCTTCATTTTCATATTTCTTGTTTCACAAAGATCTCCCGGCGTCTCTCCTTGAAGTTATACTGGAAGCAAAACACTGTAACGCCATTCTCGAACTCTTCAAATCCAGAGAATATGACAGGAAATTCTCACCGGAGGCCTTTGATGCCTTTATCCAGGCCGTGGATGAGAAGGCGCGCAAAGAAAATGACGGCGATCTTCTGGCATGCTCCCTGTTTCTCAAGGACCGTCGCGGGTTTGAGGATATGCTTGAGACCCTTCGTGTCACAGAATGGAACCACTCCCTCTTTGCGGAAAGCAAGCGCCACTATCAAAAGGCGGTTGAATACCTCGTCGAGACAGACAGGATAGAGGACGCGGCCCGTATCTGCAGGGGTCATGGCAACTACCGTCTCTCCGGGGAGATCTATGAAGCGGCCGGGGACTATCCCGGTGCGGCAAAGGATTACCGAGACGGCCGGCTCTATCAGGAGGCCCTCCGCTGTTATGGGGTGATCGATGATGCGCAGGGAATGGCAAGGGTGTATGAACGGATGCATGAGTTTGATAAGGCCATAGCCATCTGGAAACAACTCGGGAAGACCCGAGAAGTCAACCGTGTCCACAAGAAAAGGGCGAAGACCATGGGCGGAACCCAACTGGAGTTGTTCTAGCCCGTTTGAATCTCAACGCTCAAGACAAATCCAAATGTCAAAAACAAGAGACATAAATGGGTAGTGGGTTTTGTTAGATCCGCATGACCCAGGCCCAGGGGACGATCACCTCAAAGGGGGAGTCCTTTCCGTGGATGTAGCGGGCACTCTCGTACTTGGCAGAGGGATCAAAGGCGGGGTTTTCCACAAAGCCGTGGTCTGAAAAGAGGATCAAAAGTGTCCTCGCGGGCAACCGCCTGAGCCTGTGGAGCCAGTCGATTTCAAGATAGTTGACCACATTCCCAAACAGATGGGCCAGGGGCCCCTTTTCGCTGTGGATCTTTTCATCAATGCCGCTCAGCTTCCAGAGCGGATGTTGCTCCTCCATATCCCCACCAGCAGCCAGGAACGCCTCTTCAAGCCGGGGGAGTTGGCTGGATGTATTGGTTGGCTGGTGCGCCCAGATCGCGCCCTCCCGCACCAAGCGGAAGAGATTGGGCATCTTCCCAAAGAAATCCGTCTTGATCGTCTCCCATAGATCCCAGCGCATCCCGTCCATGAGCAGGTATTGGCGCTGGCCGTGATCGGGGACCTGACGTTTTCTTGAGACAAGGGTAGGGATATCCTCAATCATTGTGGGCCGTGGCCCCTCACCTCTTTCCCAGACAAGTAAAGACTTGCGGTAAAAACCCCTAAGGTCTTCTACAACCTGAGCAACTCTCGTTCCCAGGGTCTTCTCCTCCTCTCTCAAAAAGTGCGGGGGCCGGGTACCACTCCGTGCCAGGGTTTCCCCGAGTCTCTCAATGAGGGCGGGAAGGGGAGCGAGATTGCTGACAAAAAGCGACTCCCATCGAGAGAATTTCTCCGGCGGAAGGTCCTTTGGTGATTTGAGACCCGAGCCCTTTTCCTGAAACAGCGCGTAGGTTTTGAGGACCTCCATCATCTCCCCTTTCCTCTCCTGGAAACGGCTGTGCCCCTTGCTCGTATCACCTGACTCCAAAAGTTCCTTGAGTTCCCCTTTGTCGGGCCGTCCGCCCATTATGCGCTCAAATGCCTCTCTCAGGATCGGAGAAAAGATAGATTCCCTCTTAAAGATCTCTGAAGGAGCGGTGTTGCAAAGGGTCGACCAGAGGGTCTGGATAAAGTCCGAATCCTCCTCCACCTCGGAGACCAGGGATTCAAAAAGCGATGCCCTCTTCTCTTTTAAGGCCTGGCCAAGCCCCATCAACAGACTGAGAAGACGCGCACCCTCCCCCTCCATAGCCCTTTCGATTGAGGGGAAAGATCGAATGATCTCCCGGGCCGGCATGCCGTATTGATCGGCCCACAGGGCAGCCGTCATGGCAGAGACCAGCTGCTCATGCCCGACCCGCCGATAAAGGGGCGCAAGCTGGGCAAACTCGCCCTCCAGAAACCTCCGAAACATCCCCCTGGTCTCGTCGGCAGGCTCTTCTTCTCCCCGGCCCACAAAATGAAAAAAGGTATCCTCGGATACGGTCTCCTGTTCAAGCCACTCCTCGATGATCCGCCGGGTCTGGGAAAGGGTATATTTCCGGTGGACCAGACCCTGGTAAAGCCGGTCAAGGTCCCTTTCCACGACCACCACCTTGCCGCGGAATGCCTCATTGATGTGACGGATACACCGGGAGGTAAGGGCCTTATCAAGCCGATCCAAGAACCCGTCGTCCTGGGGTGAAATATCAAGGAGCCGACGGACCGCTTTGGCCTCACTCTCCTTTCCAACGAGATCCAACCCTTCAAGATAGGGGATGATCTTCTCCTGGATGGCCGGTGCCCTCAGCGCCTCCACCGTCTCTGAGATCCCCAGATCAATCGCCCTTTCTATCTCTTTGATGGGCTTTAAGGAGAGGTGTTCACCAAGCCGAAACCCGCAGGAACATCCTGGTTGGCCCCGGAGATATTCCAGTGGAGAGCGGCTACAGCGATTGACAAGCACAGTGGAGAGATCCCGCTCAATAGATCTGCGATTGTGCTCCACGGAGACCATCTCCAGTTGATCCAGCCGCTTGAGGAGATTATAGCGTCTCGATTGGATAAGCCCCTCATAGTCCTCAAAGCGTGCCCTTCCCCGTTTCCTTGCATGGGCCTCCGAATAGGTCCTGGAATAGGCCTCTTGAAAAACCTTAAACTTGTCGAACACCTCCTCCAGCCCCTCCGGGGCCACGAGAGCCCGCCTTTCTTCAAAAAACCTGAGGATCTCGGCCCGATCCTGTCTCAGCCCGCCGTAATCTCCTCTCGCCTCGGCTTCTCGTATCCCGCTTTCAACGGCCAGGTCTTCCTGAACATAGGCCCCCCTACCCGGGATGGCCAGCCTCTGGTCAGTCATATACTGATAGACAAAGAGTATGCGTTCGGCCCGACCCAGAAATTCCTTTACTGTCTCGATGCCCTTGAGTCTTTTCTCAAGAAAGGGGTCCGCCTGTCCGGCGCGGATAAACCGCCCCAGGCCTTCCCGCGAGGAGAGGCTGGCCTTGACCGTCTCCCATTGGGCACTCAGGTCGTCCAGATCCCTCAAGACCTCCTCCCAGGGCATATTCTTGAAGGCCCCAAACCCCTCTGCCCAGCGGATTCTGGATTTCAGGCCTGCCAGGTCCTCCAGGGCAGAGGCCCTTCGGGATTTGATCTCACTCCACAGCTCTTCCTGGAGGGCCAGTGTAATGGGCACGTTTTTGAACTTGCTGGAGATCAGGGGATGCCCGGAGATGGCCTGCTGCAATGGCTCGGCCAGGACTTCCCCCCTGCCCAGCGAGGTGATCCCCTTGATACCGCTCCTGGCCAGCTCTTCGGGGCCTTTGCGGATCACGCCTTTGTAGGCCACCAGATTTCCAGAAAACAGGAGGGCAAGGACCAGGATTTCAAAATGGGGCATGAGGAGTCCGTATTCGCCTTTGCGGAAGGCCCAGTACATCTCTTCAAAGGGAACGGTCTCCCGCTCACCCATCTCCTTGAAAAACTGCCGGGCCAGCTCATTCTGCCTGGGATTGACCTGGAGTTCCCAGTGCTGCCCGGTCTTTTTTACAAGACCCATGGGTTTCAAGAGCCCCTCCAGGACGTCGCGGAGCCCATGTTTGGATCGGTCATCCACCACCAGGACCCCGCTTGAGAGAAAATCCTTGAGCATCTCCTTGAGGATACCGGGGGCGAGAGGGCTCATATAGGGCTCGATCCGGGTGTGGCGTGGGAAGCACCGCTCCAGGAGGGGCCGGACAAATTCCGACAAAAACTTCTCCTGGGTCAGGTAGCCAAAACGGGCGAGTTCCACCCGGTTTTCGTCCCAGAGCAATACCCCGTGGAAATAACATCTGTGAAAGGCCTCGGTAAGCCTGTCCCTCCTCTGTTCAATAAAGGCCTGGAGAAACCCCTCGCTCCGTCTGTCTTTGTCTGAGGAATCAGGGCTTAGATCCTGGCGAAGCAGGATGGCTGCCAGAACCTCTTGTAGCAGCATGGGGTCATCGCAGGCAGTGGGCACCCAGAAGAGGAATTTGCCCGGATGGTGTTCTCGAATACCCGGAAGCAGGTTCTCCTTTGTGTGCGCGAACTGTTGATCGCGGCGATGGGGTGTCCCGACCATAATAAAGAAGTCCTCTTCGCTCCTGGCCCATTGTCTGGCCAGATCATCGATCTCCTGTGGGGAGACTTCATCCAGCTGTCGGAGCTGCAATGTTCCGCCCCTCCGGGTGTGCTGCCACTGGCAGGTAAGGTGTTGCTGCCCCTTTTCAAACCAGATTGCCAGGGGAAGGTAGGGGGTCTTCACCATGGGGGCCAGTTGGGTGAATAACTTGCGGTCCTCGGGAAAGAACTGCGAGGCCATGTGCCGGACCCTGCGTCTTATGATCCCGGAGATGTCCGCCTTTAGGTCAATGGCATAGTGGTTTTGGAGGGGGTCATCGTGGGGTTCGACCCGCACATATGATCCCTCCTTTGCCAATCGATCCAGGATATCGTGGAGAAACTGGTAGTTGATCTCCGAGTCGAGCGGTGTAATGGGAAAGAGGATCATCTCTGCCATGTGGCGGACCGTGTACTTGAACCGGGAGGGGGATATGGCGAAGAGGATCAAGAGCTTGATGGCCGTGAGAGCGGTCCTCTGCTGGTCCGGGTCTTTAAAGAGCTCGGGGATCTCCTCCTGATATCCCTCAAAGACCCTCTCTACGTAGACCTGGGTTTCGGCACGCTCCCGGATTCGATCCAGAAAATGGTCAAATATGACCTCAGGGGTGAGGAGTTCATGTGCCGGGCGATCAAGCCTGGATGGGATGTGACGCTCCGGATCACCCTTGACCCTGAAGTGGATAAAGTCAACCACGCCCCGGTGCTCCGAGAAGAGCGCCTTGAGGCGATCCAGTAGCGAGGACGTTGCAGGGTGGACCGGGTAGAGACGCACAAAGCGCTCCCGTGTTGCCGGGAACGTGGGAAAGTATGACTTGAGCTCGTCAAAGAGGGCCGAGATACGGGCATCGGCCCCTACCTTGTGCCGAATCAAACGCTCCGAGACCAGCTCCTCGATATGGGCCCGGCCAAGAGAGAGACGCACACGGTATCGGTCCTTGATCTTGTTGAATGTGTCCTGGTGGATTTCACCTGTCTCCTCGATCCACTCCTGCAGGGTGGCGATCACCCATAAAGGGAAGGTGCTGGACTCCTCTCCCAGATACTGCAGAAACCGGATATCCTCGTTGTAGGCCCGGGCATCCGCCTTGGACCGCAAAAACTCGGATAGTTCATCCACCAGGAGGACCATCCCGGTGTAGCCACGATCCTTCACGGCCCCCTTTAGTCGTGAAAAGGTGGTGTGCCGGTTCTCTGACTCACCAAACCGCGTCTGCGATTTGTCTCCAAGGGCATCGAAGATGCCGCCTAGTATGATATCCTCAAGGAACTCAGAGGCCCTGTATTGAACCAGCGATACCTCCACCACCAGAAATCTGCGGCCCTCCAGTCCCCTCTCAAAGTCCACCATGTCCTGTGATTGTGAAGCAAGCACCCCCCACGACTCGGGGAATTTCAATAAAAGGCTCAGCATCCCCAGGAAGTGGGACTTGCCTGAACCGAAATGGCCCTTTAGAAAGATTCCCCGGCCTTCATCCCCCGATAGGCTCGTCAGGACGGCCTTTAGGTTGTCCAGGACCTCCTGAGTGAGCACAAAGGTCTCAAGGATCATGCGGGAAAGCCGCGGGTCTTTGAGGTCCTCGAGCTGAATAACGGTCCTGATCTCGGGTATCTCCACAAGATCGCCGAGACGCTCGGCCTTCTCTTCTTCAAACACCATCGTCGTTACCCTCCAGGTTTATCCCCTTCTCCACCCCTGGCACGCGGTCTTTGCTCCTCCTTCTGGACCGCCTTTTTTAGCCCCTTTAAGGTACCCAAAAGTCTCATGTTCTCCGGATGGTCCTGAACCACCTCTTCCAGCAATTTTATAAAATCTTCTGTATTACCGGTAGAGGTATAGATCTTCTTTAGGGTTCCTTTCACATAGTAGTCGTTTGGATCCCTTCTAAATGCCTGGCTCAGGCACTCGACGGCCTGGGGATATTCACCCAGCTGATAGTGACAGAACCCTTCCTGTTTTACAAAAAAGGGATTGTCCGGATCGAGCCTTCTGGCCATCTGGAATTCTGAAATTGCCTTCTCGGTCTTTCCTGCATCTTTTAGCTTCTTTCCCAAAAGGCCATGGAGCTGGGCATCGTCTTTCCCGGAAGGCAGATTGACGACCCTTTCCAGTTCCCCGATCGTGGTTTCGTCCAGGCGATGAGCTCCCCTTAACCGTACGATCTCCTTTCGCACAAAACCGTCTTTCGGGTCCAGCTTGCGCACCCTTTCGTAGACCTCAACGGCCTCATCGTACCGCTTCATCCGGTTCAATACCACCGCCTTTTCCTTCAAGAAATAGCGGTTATCCTTTTGGTTCAATAACGCGGAATCCAGCGTCTCCAGGGCCTCCTCGTGCCGCTCCATCTTACGGAGGGTCCTGGCTAGCCGCAGGACCAGATAAGGTCTCCTGTCCCTCTGGGATGCCTGTCTGAAATACTCAAGTGCCTCCCCCAGCTTTTCCTGCCGGAGGAAGACCTCTCCCATGATATATAACGCCTGAGGGTAGCGGGGATCTACGGAGAGGATCCCCTCGGCCAGGACCTTGGCCTCAAGGGACCTCTCCTGCCTCAGATAGACCTCTGCCAGGCTTGCCCTCAGGAGGAGGTTTTCGGGCTCCTCGTCCAGGGCCTCCTTTAGCTCATCTTCGGCCTCCTGGTATTGGCCTTTTTTCCTGAGTTTTTTCGCCCTCTCCCATTTGATACGTGAAAAGCGAGTGAGTTCCACTGTTTCACTCATTGATTGAGACCCTTTACCAGGCGCCTCTTTCCCTGCCCTGCCCCAGTCCTGCATCTTCTCTGCCTACTTATGAAACTGTTGAGTTACAAGCCTAACTAGCTGTATAACATGACCATTTTTTAATTTCACCCGTTTTTCAGCCAGGTATTTGTCCCGCAATCCCGCCTTGGGCGGGAAGGTTGATTTTGGCTTGAAGCACAAGGCCAAATCCCGTATAGTCAGAGACCGAAAAAGCAAGTTCTTATCATGTGCAGTCCTCCGCAGTAGCCTGCCACTCAGGACGGGTGGACGCGGATTCTTTGCAAATGCAAATAGTATCATGATTGATAGGAGTGGTCGATAACGTGATGAAAGAAAGAAGCGGGAAAGGCACGATTGACAGTTATGACGGTTTTTTGAACGGCGGCGGTCAGTTTGCCCGGATGAGCAAAGAAAAGGCCGGTGAGGGGGGGCTCGACCCGGCAAGAGCCGGGGAAGAGGTCTCCGCTGAAATAGGGATGCGGGTCAAGAAGGCGAGGGAAAGTCGGGGCCTGAGTATTTTTGATATTTACCTCAGAACGGATATTAACGTGGATCTGTTGTCTCAAATCGAAGAGGGAAATTTCATCCCGCCCCTGGGGACGGTGATTAAACTCGCCAAGGCCCTTGATCTGAAAATGGGATATTTCATCTCCGGTGAAGAGGCAAAGGCCTACACGATCGTGCGACGGGATGATCGCAAGGTGATCTCCCGATATGATCCAGGGAAGGAAAGACATTACGGCTACGAATATGAATCCCTCGCGCCCCATAAGGCGGACAGAACCATGGAACCGTTTCTGGTCACCCTTCAACCTTCTAAAACAGAGGAAGAGAGATCGACCCATGATGGTCAAGAATTTATTTTTGTACTCCGTGGGAAGATGGAGGTGCGTCTTGGGGAGGAAATTCACATTCTCGAACCGGGTGACAGCATCTACTACGACGCCAAAGTACCCCACCTGGTAAAATGCCACGGCAAGGAAACCACCAAGATTCTCGCTGTCCTCCATACCGGAAAATAAGATGGTCTGTGTTGAAAAGGAAGAATCAGAGAAATGACATTATGTTATCAGATCGATGAAAAGCATAAAATGATCCGTATGGCGGTCAGGGAGTTTGCGGAAAGCGAAATCAAACCTGTGGCCAGGGAGCTGGATGAGAAAGAGGAGTTCTCCGTATCATTGACCCATCAGATGGGTGATATCGGTTTGTTCGGTATGGTTGTAGCGGAAGAGTATGGGGGCCAGGGTCTGGACTATATTTCCTACATAATCGCCATGGAGGAGGTTGCCCGGGTAGATGGGTCACAGGCAGCCACCGTCTCTGCAGGTAATTCTCTGGGCATCTGCCCCATTGATGACTTTGGCTCAGAAGCCCAACGGACAAAATATCTTCCCGATCTCTGCAAGGGAAGAACGCTTATGGGGTTCGGCCTGACCGAACCAAACGCAGGCTCCGATGCCGGCGCCACCAATACGACCGCTGTCAAGGACGGAGATTCGTGGGTCATCAGGGGCAGAAAGACATTGACCACGAATGCCAACACACCGATAACCAAAGGGTCGATCATTCAGGCAGTGACTGGCGTTAGACCAGACGGAAGACCCGAATATACCTGTTTTATCGTGGAAAATGGTACGCGCGGTTTCACCTTGAACACGCTGAAACGAAAACTCATGTGGAGGGGGTCAAATACTGCGGAACTCTTTTTAGACAATTGCCGCATCTCAAGTGATGCAATTCTTGGGAATCCAGGGGATGGGTTCAAGCAGATGCTTGCGACCCTTGATGGCGGGCGCCTTTCCATTGGGGCCATGGGGCTAGGTTGTGCCCAGGGGGCCTACGAGGCTGCCCTGCGCTATTCCAAGCAACGGATTCAATTCGGACGCCCCATTTGCAAGCAGCAGTCTATTGCCTTCAAACTGGCGGATATGCATTTGAAAATTGAACTGGCAAGAAACTTTTTGTACAAGGCCTGCTGGTTGTGTGAGAATAAGCACCCGTTCGGAAAAGAAGCCGCCATGAGCAAACTTTATTGCAGTGAGATCGCCCGGGAGGTGGCTGATGAAGCGGTTCAGATCCATGGGGGATACGGTTTGTTCAAGGATTACGATGTGGAGCGTTTTTATCGGGATCAACGCCTTCTGCAAATCGGTGAAGGGACATCCGAGATACTTAGGATCGTGATTTCGCGGGCAATCGGTTGTTAACGCCTTAACCGAATCAAATATACCGAAGTCACGCCCTTCCCAAGCTGTGACGAGTAAGGCTTGGCCTTTCCAGTCATAACGAGTCGGGCCGGTCAAACCGACAAAAAAAGAAATTCCTGTATCAATTTGGCTTTCATCAAAATTGGAACTGAGACAGGGGGATGGGGGTTCCGTTTTGAAGGGCGTATCCATGTCTGAGACCGTTAGAGGGCGTTGAGAAATCACGGAGATCGACGTTGCCCAAAACCATAAGACTTTCCTGTAAGTGCTGCCCCCTATTTCTTCCTATGGCGCGTGATTTCTTTACGCCCTCTTACGGGCGAGTTATACACCCGAAAAAGGGAATCCCCATTCCCCGGGTTTCAAACGGCCAAAGTGTTACATATACAGGAACTTGTCATTAATGCCCCTGGGTTGGAAGCAATTATCTGGTTTCGTCCTGTTTTCACCGAGGTCTTTAAATGAACATTATCGTAACCGTAAAACAAGTCCCCGACACGCATGAAGTCAAAATCAATCCGAAAACAGGTACCCTGATTCGAGAGGGTGTCGCCGGTATTATCAATCCGGAGGATAAAAATGCCCTCGAGGAAGCGCTCAGGATAAAAGAAAGCAATGATGATGTGGAGGTCACGGCTTTATCCATGGGTCCGCCTCAGGCCGAAAGCGCCTTGAGAGAAGCGCTTGCCATGGGCGCGGACAGGGCGGTTCTTGTGAGCGACAGGGCCTTTGCCGGGGCCGATACCCTGGCAACAAGCTACATACTTTCCAGGGCGATAAAAAAAATAAGGGAATACGACCTGATCCTCTGTGGAAGACAGGCGATAGATGGCGATACCGGACAGGTGGGACCACAACTGGCCGAAGTTTTGGATCTTCCGCAGGCCACCTATGCTGAGGAGATTAAGATTCAGGAAAATGTGGTGACGGTTAGGAGTAATTTCGACAGCGTCATCCGGATGATCGAAATGAAAACACCCGCATTGATTACGGTCTCCAAGCGGATCAATAAACCCCGTTTTAAGACCATGAACGGGGTCCTGAGAGCCTTTCGAGACAAGGAGGTCGTTACCTGGACAATGGAAGATTTGAAACTGAATCCGATGCGAATCGGTATGAATGGGTCACCCACCTGGGTGAGGAAGACCTTCATTCCGAGTCACAGCCGTGAGGGGCTTGTGATCGAAAAGCAATCGAGAGAGATTGCGGAGGATATCCTGAATTTGATTTTGGAGAAGGCCTTTCTCCAGTTTTAAAGCGACCGGTCGTTGAATGGTTATACAGATAAGGTTTTTACTTGACGGCAGACGGTTTTTGACGGGCGGATAGAGAATATATAGAAAGGATGGGCTATGCCTGTTGTTGTCAATGAAGAAAAGTGTAAGGGATGTGAACTCTGCGTCGCGGCGTGTCCCTATGCGGCTATAAACATTCAGGAAAAGAAAGCGGTCTTGAACGCCGGATGTACAAATTGCGGGGCGTGTATTGATTCCTGTGAGTTTGGCGCCATCGCCTTCAAAGGTTCACAGGAAAGGATCCGTATGGATGTCGCCCCATTCAGGGGAATATATGTCTTCATTGAGCAAGACAGTCAGATTGTTTCAAAGGTGTCGCTGGAATTGCTGGGAAAGGCACGGGGACTGGCGAATCAGTTTTCGAGGCAGGGCAAGAAACAACTCGTAACAGCGATACTGATCGGCTATGAACTGGGCAGTCTTGCTTATGAATTGATCTATTACGGTGCAGATCACGTGATCATCGTGAAGGATGAACCCTTCAGGGTTTATCAAACCAATGTTTACACCAAGGCAATCGTTCAGATTGCCCGGGAGAAAAAGCCTGAAATCCTCCTATTCGGAGCAACTCCGCAAGGGCGGGATCTTGCCCCGCGTGTGGCCAACCGACTTCGAACCGGATTGACCGCGGATTGTACGGCCCTGGAAATATGCACGGATGAGGGTATCTTGCTACAAACCCGGCCGGCCTTTGGCGGCAATATCATGGCCACCATCGTTTGCCCTGACAACCGGCCCCAAATGGCCACTGTACGTCCGGGCGTGATGAAGAAGGCCCTTCGCGATCCGGAACGAACCGGTACCCAAGAAGTGATGGCGATTGATCTGGAGGAAAAGGATTTCATCATCCGCATTCTGGACATCGTTGCATCCACCAAGAAACATGCCAAGCTGGAAGACGCCAAAATCATCGTGGCCGGAGGCCATGGGGTGAACAGCCCACAGGGGTTTAAAATCCTGGAAGGCCTGGCTGCCGAACTGGGGGCTGAAGTGGGGGCCTCACGAGCTGCTGTAGACGCAGGCTGGATCGGGGAGGAACACCAAATCGGGCAGACAGGAAAAACAGTCCAACCGGATTTATATATCGCCTGTGGCATCTCAGGATCCATTCAGCATTTGGCCGGGATGTCGCAATCTAAATACGTCATTTCCATAAATACCGACAGGAAATCTCCCATTGTCTCTGCCTCCGACGTGACCTTCATAGGCGACCTGTTTCAAGTCGTTCCTATGCTCACAGATAGGATACGGGAATATAAAGAGAGGAACGGCTAACCAGTTTTTCCCGGCTCCAGCCACATATTTGCCCCCACAACATCGGGCCAAGGCCATGAACTCCCCCCTCTTTGCCCTGGTCGTGGTAAATCTCTTCCTGAAACTGCATCTGGGCTGAGATTCGATCTGGTCAAGCTGGCCTACCACAATCGGCTTTGCACATTTTTTTGTGCATGTGCACATTCTTTTGTGCATGAAGCGGTCTTTTTTATGCCAAACCCATTTCGGCATTCGGGTCCCATCATTCCAAATGAGTTCTTGAGCTCCCCGCATCATTGTCTTTAACCTATTGGAATTATTAAAAATAAATATCTAAATCCCAGCAATATAGACACGGCTTAATTCTGCCCTAAAGAATCAGGCCTACAGCAAGATTCTGGCACGTAATTTGTAACATCACGTACAACCTTGGCGGCAGACCTCCCTATCCAGATCAAACTTTGATATTGAGGGATCGGGTTTTACCCTCAAAGCATAGGAAAAAAAATGAAGCCGACCGTACTCGTTATCGACGATGAAAAACCGATCCTGCGAGTTTTTGCCCATGCATTGGCTGGCTCCGGGTACGGGGTTGAACTGGCGGAAAGCGGCAGCGAGGGCATCCAAAAATTCGATGCCGGCAACATCGATCTGGTGATTACGGACGTTCTCCTACTCGATGTGGACGGTCATGCCATAGCTCGGCACGTTCGCGAATCGGACCAGTCGCTGACACCGGTGATCGGAATGACGGGTTCCCCGCAACTGGTCGGAGAAAACGAATTCAACTGCGTTCTAGCCAAACCGATATCCATCACAACCCTATGCGATACCGTCGGCAAGCTGTGCGAGACCTCTTTAGACTCCTTTCAATCAGCACGGACCTGGCAGGCGAAAAGGCCCAGAAAGCCTTACGGAATTCCTGAAACCAAAGCCCAACCCCCCCAAAAAGGCAAACGGTTGATCGAAAGGCGTGGGCATCACCGGTCACAATGCCAAATTCCAGCCAAATGGGCCACGGGGCAGGAGACCGGTTCCGGGGTGGTACAAGACATCGGCCTTGGTGGCGCATTTATTGAAACCCTTGAACCTTCCGCGCCAGGGCAACAAATGGCACTGGGTCTTTATCCAGGCGGTTTTCAAGATCCCTTACTGGTATCCGCTCTCATCGTTCGAACGGACTCCATGGGCATGGGGGTAGAATTCAGGCCGGTCACCCTCTCCAAAAAAAAGTCGATCCAGACCCTGGTCATGGGGTTGTCCTAAGGGCGCGTCCATGATTTTATGCTTTTCCCTGGCTGGAAATAGTGTTATTCTGGAGGTATCGGGCGGAAGGCCATGGTGAACGCTACTGTTAACCATTGTCGATCGCCCTAATGAAAACATCCCTGATTGGGCTAAAGGAGCCCTTCATAAATAGCCTCTGCCGATCCACTGACCCACCGATCATATCTCACCCGAAACAGGTGTGCCCCCCTTTTTCCGATATCCCTTGAGTCCCGATATCTTTTCGACTATACTCTCAACGGATATGAATCCTATAGGGCTGTCCAAAAGAACAAGGCATAACCATAAACACCGGCACGTTGTTGACAAAGACGGCGAGGATGTTTCCCGAGCGGCTGACCGTTTTCCACGGTCCAAAGAAACCGACCTGTGCCCGGTTCAACGCCAGGGCCAATCGACGGGCAAACGCCCTGAATCATCTGGGCGTAAGATAAGGGGATAACATCGCCTTGCTTCAGTACAACTACCTCGAGATGTTGAAATCCATTTTTGCCTGTTTCAAGGCCGGCTCTGGTGCAGTCCCTTGACCCTGGATATCAAACACCAAGGACTCGCGCGTCAAAGCTGTGGGTTACCCGTCTATTGGTCAGTGAAGCAAGACCATTAAGGAGAGGGGTTTAATGCCTGAGCCTGCGGACCAAATAGCAGCCATGCCCCTTTTCAGGGAAATCTCGGCTGAGGAACGCGATCGTATCCTCAAGGCCGCGCTGGTAGATGAATTTCCTCCTGGCCGGGTGCTTTTCAATGAGGGTTCTGTGGTCGGACACGTCATGTACCTGATCCTCAGCGGTGAGGTGGAAATATTGAAACGCGACCCGGGTGGGAATCAGGTTTTGCTTGCCACACTCAAAAGGGGGGAATTTTTCGGAGAGATGTCCCTTTTCGACAATCAGAAACGCTCAGCAACGGCCCGAGTCAAATTGCCGACCCGTCTTCTGATGCTGACCAAGACGTCCTTTGATAAGCTCATGTCGAGCGATCCAGCGGTTGTCAATAGGTTCTTGCTCGTCTTTATCCAGACCCTTTCTGAACGTCTACGCCGGACCAACAACCAGGTCGCGGCACTCCACGGTATTTCGCATTCTTAAAAGCCTGGAAGATGCCGATTATTTCTCCTTCCGGTTGCTGAATGATACCACGGCCTCCACGAATTCTGGGGTACAGGAACAGAGACTCTGGTTGCGATTCTCTAGCTCGATGGCGGCCTCAAGCGAGGGGGCATTTAGGTTTTGATTGAGGGTAATCACCCCGAGCCCGGGCCTGTCACCCCGTGAGGAGCTGTGCCACCTGCTCGCGGTGGTAGACCGGATCTCCCAGGGCCACCTCGTTGGCCTTGGCCCGCTTGAGATAGAGGTGGATATCATGTTCCCATGAAAAGCCTGTGCCACCCAGAACCTGCAGGGCGCTTGCGGTCGCGTTTCTGTAAACCCCCGAGCAGTACGACTTGGCCACCGATGCCGCCATCGCCGCCTCCTCGGGGTCTCCATGGTCCTGGGCCCAGGCCGCCCAATAGAGAATGGACCGGGCGCTCTCCACCTCCACATACATCTGGGCACAGCGGTGTTTGATCGCCTGGAATGCCCCGATGGGCTGGTCAAACTGGACGCGGACCTTGGCGTATTCCGCCGCGATCTCCATGGCCCGCTGGGCACCCCCCACACACTCGGCGCAAAGCCCCACCTGGGCCCGCTGCAAGACCCGGCGCAAGGGTCCCCCTCCCCCGTGGCGTTCCCCCAGGACGCCGTCTGCCCCGATGCTCACATCTCTAAACTCAACCGCAGAGAGCTTGCGGGTCCCGTCCATGGTGGGAAGAAGAGAGACCGATACCCCATCTGCCTCCGGGTCCACCAGAAAAAGGGTGATCCCCCGGGCTGGGTCTTCCCCGGTTTCGGTTCGGGCTGCCAGGACAATGACATCGGCCACATGGCCGTCCGGGACAAAGAGCTTTGTCCCGTTTAGCAAAAACCCGTCGCCATTCGGTCGGGCCTCCATTTGAACATACCCCGGGTCTGCGCCTCCGTCCATCTCCTGAAGGGCAAGGGTGCCGATGATCTCACCCGTGGCGATCCCGGAGAGATACTTCTCTTTCTGTAACCCGCTCCCGGCCTCCATGATGGCCTCGGAGGCGAGCAACACGGTGGAAAAAAAAGGGCCCGGAACAACCCCCCGGCCCATCTCTTCGAGGATCACAACCAGGTCCATCAGGTCCATATCCAGCCCGGCGCAGTCCTCCGGGATACGCAAGGCCGTCCACCCCATCTCGGTCATCTTTTTCCATATATCCCCTGTAAACCCGCGCTCGTCCTCGATCATGGCACGGACGTAAGCCATGGGGGATTCATTTTCAATAAAACGACGCGCCTGTCTGGCAATCTCTATCTGGTCCGCGTTCAATCTGATGTCCATCGGGTCACCTCCTCTACTCGTAACCGTTCACAGGTTCAGGGGTTCAAGGTTGCATCCTTGTCGTCTGAT
>CAZXCQ010000026.1:0-34121 GCA_964639275.1 uncultured Desulfobacteraceae bacterium
TCGTAAACGTGCTCCCCTCACCCCTCTTGCTCTCGACATTGATGATGCCCCCATGGTTCTTGACAATCCCATAGACTGAGGCAAGCCCCAGACCCGATCCCCGTCCCATCTCCTTGGTGGTAAAGAACGGATCAAATATCCTCCCCCGGGTCTTTTCATCCATACCCGCTCCGGTATCCGTAACCGCTATCTTCACATATCTCCCAGGCCTCACACCGTATGGCCTCACAAAGTGCCGGTCAAGCTCAATGTTTTCGGTCTCAAGAAACAGCCTGCCACCCCCCGGCATGGCCTGCCAGCCGTTGATATAGAGGTTCATCAGGATCTGCTCAATTTGGCCTTTATCCACCTCTACAGACCAGATCGCTTCCTGGTATTTTGGAGGGACGTCCAATAACGTCTTCACGCCGATGCCTTGACCTAGCCAGAAACGCTTGGTTAACGTCTGTTATTCGATAATCATTGGCAATGACCAGGATATCTTCGCGAATATTACTGAGTAAAGAGCGGAAGTAGTGCTCGCTCTCCTGCAATGCCTCCTCTGCCTGCTTCCTTGCCGTGATTTCTTCGGTCACCTCAACAATGGCAGTGGCAACTCCATCCGTGCCGCGAATGGGATAAGCCCGTATGAACCAAATCCTCCCGTCAGGGGAGGTTATTTCACTCTCCCGAGGATCACCGGTCTCAAGGGATTCAATAACCGGGCAGTCTCTACAGGGTTCCTCCTGATATCGGCCGCGCCCAGCAGCTTCTTCCTCTAATTTCTTAACCTTTTTCTCCAATTCTTCATAGGTTACTTTTTTGGACATCGGAAAATCCTCCAGTTGCGAAAAAAACAAGAAAGGCTCATCGGCGCGCTACCCGCTGGTATTGTGGATGAGCCCTAGCCTCGGCCATAAGGCTTACCCCCCAGCTTGGGTTATGTACGCAAGAGCCTTACTTTAAGCGAACGTGATCATACATCAATTCATCAGACTTTCACTCAATTTGACAGTTTACCAGGGTCGCCTTTACTCAACCCTTTTCTCAATCCATCTTTCCGCAACCTAAATTACCACACAAGCCACTTGGGATCAAACCCCCATTTGATCGGTAAATATTCTTGGTGCACCTGGACGGGCGACCACAATCCGCTGACAGCTTGAAGATGGTATGGAAAGATGTTACGTTAGCATGGCGTGGAACCCTTTACTCCGCAAAATGATTCCCCGGGGGACCGAAAAATACCGGCCAAATGGTTTGAGGCGAAGGATCTGGCAGAGCATGTTCGTTTCAGTATCGCCAATTTGTCGAGGAACCAGGGTGATTCAAATTTACCAGAGAGGCTGTTGATGAAGTTCGATTGGTGGCTTACGGGTATCTGCCTTGCCAGGGTATTCAGCCAGATCGTAACCATGACATACGCGGCGGTCGTTCCCTTGCTTCAGCAGGAATGGAGGATGTCGGCCGCTGCAGCCGGGGCGATTGCCAGTGCATTCCAGATCGGGTATGCGGTATCATTGTTCGTGTTCTCGAGCCTGGCAGACAGGACAGGCGCCAAGCCCCTCTACCTGGGTTCGATCACCGGGGCGGCCGTCTTTTCTCTCGGGTTTGCGTTGTTTGCACGGGGCTATCTCTCTGCCATGATCCTCTATACCCTTGTGGCCATTTCCCTCGGGGGGACTTACACAACCGGGCTCATGATCATTGCCGACCAGTATCCCACCAGAAGGAGAGGAATGGCATCGGGGTTTTTTATTGCCAGCAGCTCACTGGGCTACATGGTCTCGCTCGCGCTGAGCGGCATGGCAATACCCATCGGGGGATACAGGCTCTCTTTTCTCGTCACCTGTCTCGCACCGGCCCTCGGATCGATCTTCGGATGGGTTACGCTCAAAAACACCAAGATCTCCGTCGTAAGGCGGAAGGAGCAAGAGAGATTCAAAAATGAGGTGGTCGAAAACAGGCCTGCAAGGCTCCTGATCAGCGCCTATACCTTTCACAGCTGGGAACTTCTCGGGATGTGGGCATGGACCCCGGCCTTTCTTTGCAGCTACCTGGCCCTTGGAGGGGCCCAGGGAGTAAACGCCGCAGGCCACGGTGCCTACCTGACAGCAGCATTGCATATGGCGGGTCTCGTGGCCTCCTTCACCATGGGTTCCCTATCGGATCGTCTCGGACGTGCCTTCGTTATCATGATCCTTTCATGCATCAGCACTTTCTGTTCGTTCCTGTTTGGATGGACCATCGGATGGCCGTTTGTTATGGTCATTGGAATAG
The DNA here is from genome assembly GCA_964639275.1 of uncultured Desulfobacteraceae bacterium. GTDB lineage: Bacteria > Desulfobacterota > DSM-4660 > Desulfatiglandales > Desulfatiglandaceae > CAZXCQ01. Next base: position 2,260 of record CAZXCQ010000026.1, read on the forward strand.
GCCTTCTCTATTCATTCTCCTCTCTTGGAGACTCGCCTGTCCTATCCGCGGGCCTGACCGAAGTCGTTACCCCCTCCTACCTTGGGGCGGCATTCGGCGTGCGATCCTTGCTCGGATTCGGGGCAGGGGCTGTTTCTCCCCTGCTCTTTGGGGCGGTCCTGGACTGGACAAATCCCTCCCTGTCAGGCCAGGAATATTACGCTGTATGGGGGTGGGGATTCAGCACCCTGGGCATGGGAGGTCTTGGAACGGTCTGGGCGGCCTACCAGCTGCGAAAGGTCCAGAGCTAAAGACGCCGGGGCGCCCCATGATATTGACAACCCCGATGGAATCATATAACAAGAAATCCACCTGACCGCCCCCTTGATTGTAACATCTCGAGAACCAGGGGGAAAGGCCTGGGATGTTGAAAAGGGAAATGGGGATTCCATTTTGAAGGGTGTATCCCTGTCTGAGACCGTTAGAGAGCGTTAAGAAATCACCGACATCAACGTTACAAAAAACCATAAGGCCTTCTAGCAAATACTGCCCCCTATTTATTATTACGGCACGTGATTTCTTTACGCTCTCTTACGGGCGAGTTATACGCCCGAAAAACGGAATTCCCATTGCCCGGGTTTCATAAAGCTAGAGTGTTACCAATCGATTATCGTGTCATTCAATTCCGAAAAAGGATGGATATGATCCTCCCCAAGTTTGAACACCTGGGACCCCCCTCAATTGAAGAGGCCGTTCGACTCCTCACCGAATGTGGCGCTGAGGCCCGGGTACCTGCCGGAGGCACCGACCTTTTGCCCCGGATGAAGTACGGGCTGATCCGGCCCGGGGTGGTCATCAGCCTGAGAGGAATACCCGCAAAGGCCCCAAGGGTGGACCCCCAAGGTGACCTACGCCTGGATGGTTTGATGTCTCTGGCAGATGTGACCTCCTTCCCCGGAGAAAGAAGTGCTGCGCCGTATTCCGTGGGGATACGGCCCCTGCCCTGATCTCGCTGGGGGCGATTGTCAATATCACCGGTCCGGAAGGCGATCGACAGTTCCCCTTGAGAGGTTGTATACGGGTGATCCCGTGAGGGCAATCGATATCTCCCACAAAGAGATCCTTACCGAGGTGCTCGTGCCTGCCCGGACCTCGGTAACGAGAACTGGTCTTGGCAGGTTTTCTGTGCGCAAGGGGGTGGAATTCGCGGGTCTGATGGTTGCCTCTGAGGCGCATCCATTTCCTCATCATGGATATACGTCCCCATACCTGAGGGAATGTCTGAAGGTGGTGACACGGCGTAGCATCGCGTCTGCCCTGGCCATGTGAGACTGTCAAGGAAAAGTCCTGTGAAACAGCTGATAGAACTCTTTGTCAACAACGAATCTTATGGGCTTGCAGTGGAGCCCCAGAGCACATTGCTGGAGGTCCTTCGCAATGATCTGGGGCTTACCGGCACCAAGGAGGCCTGCGGGACCGGTGAATGCGGCTCATGTACGGTCTTGATTGATGGGAGACCGGTGCTCTCCTGTCTGACCCTGGCCCTGGACTGTACGGGACAGAATATTCTAACCATAGAAGGACTGGCACAAGGGGAAGAGATGAGCCCTGTTCAACAGGCCTTTCAAGACTGCGGTGCCATCCAGTGCGGGTTTTGCAGCCCCGGGATGGTGCTGTCGGCCAAGGCCTTGCTGGAGAAAAACCCACACCCCACCGAGGAGGAGATAAAGAAGGCACCGGATACAACAAGATTATTGAGGCGGTTAATCAGGCCGCCGGGCAGAAGGCAGGAAAGGAGCGTTGAGACAGAAACCACCATGGGAGACAGGCTAGATTATATCGGGCAGCGCGTCCCGCGTAAGGACGGGCCGGTAAAGGCGATCGTGACCGCCAAAGATACCGCCGGTATCAAACACGGTTTTGTGGAAACGCCCCGGTATCCGCCGGATCAGTATCCTATGGCAACCGACAAGGTGCGTTTTGTGGGTGAGGAGATAGCCGCGGTGGCCGCCACAGACCCCTATGTGGCCCAGGAGGTGCGCGTCATCAATAACTGCGGCGGTTACCGGGGTAGCGGTGTGGTGGCGATCTTTCTGGCATGGGGTTTTATTATGCTCCCCTATCGCCTACCCAACCTCAGATACGAGGGTTATGCCGTATATACCAATAACCCGATCCGTGCCCTCCAAAGGGGACATGGTGCCCCGCAGGTGCGGTTTGCCATTGAATCCCAGCTCGACATGATTGCCAGGGAACTGGGGATAGACCCGGTGGAGATCCAGCTCCGGAATGCCCGTGAGCCGGGGGAACAACTCCCCAATGGTGACAATGTGCACAACTGCGGCCTCAAGGAGTGTCTGGAGAAGGCAGCCGAACATACCTCGTTTCAAAAGAGATATGGCCGGAAGGTATCCACTGCCTCGCCCCATACCCCGCTACGCCGGGGAATCGGTATTGGGGTAAGCGCCTACTTTGGTGGCTCCCTCATCTATCCCAACACTTCTTCGGTCGTGGTAAAGATGAACGATGATGGGACCGTAACCATGCTGACAGGGGCGCTGGAGCGAGAACTACGCATTTGACGTTCAAGTTGCCGAGGTGGAGGTTGACACAGAGACGGGTGAGGCCCGCCTGGTTCGAGCGGTGACGGCCCACGATTGCGGATTTCCCATCAACCCCCTCCTGGTGGAGGGTCAGATCGACGGGCAGGTATCTATGGCGCTGGGCCATGCCCTTCTGGAAGAAATCATGATCAAGGAAGGCCAGACCGCAAACCCCAACTGGCTGGGATATCGTATGCCCACTATTCATCATGCGGCTGTCTCGGAGCATATCGATGTAATCACCGAGCATTACCAAAAGGATCGGCCCTATCGGACCAAAGAAGTGGGGAAAGGATATGTCTCGGCCATGCTGGGTGCAATTGCCAAAGCAGTCTACGATGCCGTGGGGGTCAGGCTTTATTCTACTCCCTTCACCCCGAAAAGATCCTGAGGGGGCTGGGAAAAATCAGATAAATTTCGGGCCAAAGTGTTACCATTATCTTAGAGTCTGCTTGGGGGTGAAAATAGATATGGAAGAGGTGACTTTTTGGAACAAGGAGATGGAGACCCTTCCAAGGGAGAGGCTGGCCGAACTCCAGGTCGAGCGCTTCAGGGAGCGGATGCAGTATATCTATGATCGGAGCCCCATGTTTCGGAGAAAGTATGACGAGGCGAGGATAAGACCATCAGACATCCGCACGCTGGATGATCTCAGGCATGTCCCCTTTGTCGTCAAAGAAGAGCTTCGGGAGAGCCAGGCCCGGCACCCCCCCTGGGGCGACTTTCCCTGCATTGCGCCCGAAGAGGGTGTGCGCGTATTTCAGACCACAGGGACCACGGGTATCCCGGTAAAGGTCCTTCTCAATAAGAATGACTGGACAGTCCATTTCTACCAGCAGTTTATGCACTTCATGTACGGTTATGGGATAAAGACCTCTGATATCCTCTTTGTCCCATTTGGCTATAGTCTTTACATCGCGTGGTGGGGGTTTCAGGCAGCCCTGGAGCAGGAAGGCGTGATGATCGTGCCGGGGGGGGCCCAGTCCTCCCAGGACAGGGTAAAAAACATCTTTGAGTGGGGGGCAACGGTGGTCTGCGGCACACCCACCTACCTGCTCTATCTAGGTGAAACCGCTGACAAGATGGCGATGCCCCTCAGGGATTCGGCCGTGAGGATCGTTGTTGCGGCGGGGGAGCCCGGGGCCAACGTGCCTTCCACCAAAAAGGCCATAGAGGGGCTCTGGGGCGCCAGGTGCTATGACGATATCGGCTCCACAGAGATCTCCAACTTTGGTTTTGAATGCGTGGGCCAGCGGGGAACCCATGTGATCGAGACCATGTTCCTTGCGGAGTGTCTCGATCCGGAGACCCTCAAACCGGTCGAGCCCGGCCAGGTCGGCGAATTGGTCCTCTCCAACCTGTGCACTGAAAGCGTCCCGCTCTTGCGGTACCGGATGAAGGATCTGGTCCGGTTTAATATGGCGGTCTGTGAGTGCGGCCGGACGTTCTTGCGGCTCAACGGGGGCATCCTGGGCCGCTCCGACGATATGTTCCAGTTCGCAGGTGTCAACATCTTCCCCTCTGCCATAGAAAACCTCCTCAGGGAGGTGGAAGAATTCTCAAACGAATATCAATTGATCATTCCAAAGATGGGAAGCGGGAGGCGTCTGAAGATCCGCGTTGAGCCGGCCACCTCACGTATCCCGGGACATGTCATGAAGGACGCTGTCAGGCGCTTTGTCGAGACGGTCAAATACCGGATCACGGTCACCCCGGACGTGGAGATTGCACAGATCGGGGAACTGCCCAGGTTCGAGCTAAAGGCCAAACGCGTGATCAGAGAGGATCAGGCCGACCCGACCGGCTAATGGCTCACCCGAAGGACGGATGAGGGCTACCCTATTTTTTTCTTGACATCTTCAACCGAGCTTTCTTAAGGTTTTTGACGACAAAGGGGAATCAGCGGGGGACTTTGATCTCCGCAGCCCCAATTTGGAAAAGTCTAGGAGGAAATCAAAGCCGTGCCAGAGGGAACCGTGAAGTGGTTTGACGAGAAAAAGGGATATGGCTTCATTGCCCAGGAGAACGGGGTGGATGTATTTGTCCATTATTCCGGGATCAGTGGAGTCGGATTCAGGTCTCTCGCCGAAGGAGACCGGGTAACTTTCGACATAGAGGAAGGAAAAAAAGGGCCTGCTGCCATAAATGTTGTTGTCGTTTAGGGGACCACATCGAGATTCAGACCGGCTGATCCTCCCACCCGTTTGATATTCATCATATTCAGCGCTTATCAGATGAGAGATTCCCGCTGTCTCCTACCACCTTTTCCAGGCGCCAGGAAAAGCCATACCCGTGTTGAACCCCACCCGTCGCGTGTTTGTCGAAAGAGACCTGTTTCCGTCATTCCGGCAAAAGCCATTCGGCCCCAAGACATGGGGTGGTCTCTTATGGGGTGAAGGAAACTGGATGGATAATTCGGTCGATACCATCAAAAAGGCCTTTGAACACCACGCCACGGGTCGTCTTCCAAGGGGGGAGCTGTGGCTGGGAACCGATCTTCTCAAGAGCTTGAACCTTGAAGACGACCTGCAGGGCCATATCGCGCTGGTAAGGCGTCTGCGGCAGGATCTCCTCTGTCTTCCCGTATCAGAGGAGATATCCGTAAACAAGGCCCTTGGCTACAGGTACTTCTCTCTAAAAGAGCTTAAAGAGGTCACAGGGGTTTGTGACCTCTTTTGGGTAACGATCGTCGATGGTCCATTTCAGAGGCTTTCTCAAAAAATGGGCCTGATAAAAATCCTGACCGGATGGAGGCGGGAAAGACGTGAAATTGAGAACGCATACCAGAAAGAGCGGGCAGATGTCCAGATCCTGATCGAGCAGTGCCTTGATCTGCCGGTTGACGCCGTTGTCATAGCGGATGATCTGGCCGGAGAACGCTCTCCATTTCTTAACCCGGATGATATTCAGGATCTCTTTTCCCCATTTTATGCCCGGGCGGTCTCCCGGATTCATAAAGGGGATTCATACGCCCTGTTTCATTCCTGCGGAAACATCACCCGTCTAGTTCCTCAACTTGTCTCGTGTGGGTTTGACGGCCTGGCAGCCATTCAGCATCAGGGAAATGACCTTATCTCTTTGAGAAAAAAATACGGATCAAGCCTTGTCTTGATGGCCGGCATCGAGGCAGAGACCCTGGGGGCAGGAAAAGGGTCTTCTTCCGGGTTAGAAGAATACAGAAGGCTTCTGCGCTCCCTTGGCCCGGAGGGTGGCTTTATCATCTCCTCTTCCACCGGTCTCTATTCTGCTGGTTTTCTTGAAAGACTAGAAGAACTCTACCAAATCGCCGACGAGTTATCCATATGGTATTAATTGTATCAGTTTAGCTTTTTTCAAGATTCATATTTGGAGAGGGCAATGGGGGTTCGGAATCCCCATTGCCCGGGTTTCAAAACGCCAAAATGTTACTACAAATCAAACGTAACTTAATTTCTCAAAAACATGGGGTTTTGAATGGTTTCTGGCATGGCAGGCCCTCTTTTTCTTCCACATACCACGCCCTTCCCCCTGCTTCTTGATATCTTACATCTTTTCCTTGAGCATTTGCCGCAAGGCCCGTGCGTTTTTTGGGGCGCACCCCTCAAAATCGTTATTGAAAAAGATGTAAGCCCTCTTTGCGCCCGACATTGCCATCCTTTTGGCCAGATCAGCGATCTCCTTTAGCTCCTGATATGAGTAATCATGGGCATACCATTTCTTGCGGCCATGCAATCGGATATAGGCGGTATCCGAAGTCACCCAGTCCATAGGCGCGTTCTTGGGGGAATCTATGGTGCAGAAAATTGCGCCAAGCCCCTTGAGGAGGGCCCATGTGTCTCTATTCAACCATCTCTCGTCCCTGAATTCTACTGCAACACCCCTGGGATCGCCAAAGCTGAGGAGCGCCCTTTCCAACAGATCAAGATCATAGGGCGTGCGCGGGGCAAGCTGGAGGAGAATTAAACCGAGTCTGTTCTGCAACAACAAGGCGGAGCGCCGGAATTCCCTGATCTCCCTTTCTGCATCCTTGAGGTATTTGAGGTGGGTAATTATCCTGGGGGCCTTCACGACATAGACAAACCCCTCAGGAGCTCGATCCCGCCAGTTGCAGTAGGTCTGATCTCTAAACCTGCGATAGAATGTGGCATTGACCTCAACGGTGGAAAATTCCCTGGCATAATACTCAAACCACCTGCTCTTGGGCCAATCGTCGGGATAAAAGCGCCCCTTCCAGTGAGGGTAGCTCCAGCCTGAAGTCCCAACCAAGAATTGGGTGTCTCGTATCATTTTAGCTTTTTTCAAAATCGGAGTTTAGACAGGGGAATGACGGGCGAGTCCTACACCCGAAAAACGGAATCCCCATTGCCCGGCTTTCAAACGGCTAAAGTGTTACGGTGTCTCTCTCTTTCATAGGCGTTCAATGGTTAAATATTAGAAACCATAATAAAAACCGGGCTGAAGTCAAGAAAAATCGCGTTTTCAGAACCGCCTGCTCAAGGCCCTGCGACTTACCAAGGGATGGATGAAATATGGCCCGGGTGCAGGGAGTGCTTGACGTTTTTGATTCCCTGGAATATCAGAAGGGTATATATGGATCAGCCAGGTCGGATGCCCCGGGTGTTTTGCATGAGGCAACGGGGTGAGGTGCTAAGATAGGGAGGCCTATTATGAAACTCAATTTTGACCTTGGGCAGGATTTGACCGGTCAACTGATTTTGCGATCCGGATATCTGACTGTCGGGGATGCACTGAGAAATAACGCCCGGGTTATTCCTGATAGGATTGCCGTCCAGTATGAGGGGGGAGAGCTGTCTTTTTCCCGGCTCAACACCCGTGTCAACCGCCTGGCAAATGCCATGACCGCGATGGGTATCGGCAGGGGAGACCGGGTGGCCGTGCTGGCAGAAAACAGAGTGGAGTATTGCGAGGTGGTTTATGCAGCCGCCAAGCTGGGGGCCATAGTGCCCTGTTTGAACTGGCGTCTCTCAGCCGACGAACTAAGGTATTGTATTGAGCTTACGACCCCGGAGACAATGGTTGTTTCATCTCTTTATCGAGATCTGTTTGAGGAAATCAGGCATGAACTCGGATTTCTTAAGACCATTGTCTTGCTGGATGAATCCCCGGAGACCGAGGGCGAGATCGCTTATCCGTCCCTCATCCAAGACGGCCATGATGTGGAACCCCTGGCCGAGGTAACCTCCGAAGACGCGCTGACTATCATATATACCAGTGGCACCACCGGTTATCCAAAAGGCGCCATCATTTCCCATCGCGCCATATTTGGCAGGGCCTGGGTCTGGGTCCGCGATCTGGGACTTTGCCAGAGAGACACCTTTCTTGGCTGGCCCCCCATGTTCCACATGGCATCGATGGACCAGATGCTCGTCAACGGGATAATCGGGGCAAAATTTATTCCGGTGCCGGGTTTTGACCCGGAAAGACTGGTCCATTATCTGTGCAAAGAAGAAGTGGGGTGGTTTGTCACGATGCCGGGGACTCACGATCCTTTGATCGAAATTCTTCGCAGTTCAAACCAAAAACCCGTGGGAACACGTTTTGTCGGGGCCATGGCCGATCTTGTTCCCCCGCAGACAATCGCTGAGATCACCCGTCTGGTCAATTGCCCTTTTCTAAATTCATTTGGCTCTACCGAAACCGGCCTGCCGCCTGCCACCAACTCCACATTTGCCATCGGAGAGGTGCCGGCCAACTTCTCAAAAAAGATCAACACCACATGCGAGATCAGGCTGGTTGACATAGAGGACAGAGAGGTTCCGCTTGGTGAGCCCGGAGAACTGGCGATCCGTGGTCCCTCGGTCTGCAGCGGATACTGGAACAACGAGGAGACCAACCGGGAAGATTTCCGTGGCGGATGGTTTCACATGGGGGATGTCTTTGTGATGAATCCTGACGGAACCATCGACTTTGTAGATCGGAGAAAGTATTTGATCAAGAGCGGGGGAGAGAACATATATCCCGCGGAGATTGAGCGCGTATTGATGAGCCATGAGGCAGTGGAGGAGGCGGTTGTGGTGCGGGCTACCGACCCCAAGTGGGGAGAGGTGCCCAAGGCCTATATTTCCGCCACCAGGACGGTGGATGTCGAGGAACTGCTTCAGCTCTGTAAGAAAAATCTTGCTGGTTACAAAAAACCCCGCTTGTTCCAGTTTGTGGCGGTTGAAAGATTTCCCCGGAGTACCACCGGGAAGATATTGCGCCACGAAGTAGAAAAGTGGCATAAGGGTTAACAATCAAACAGGAGGGAGACAGTTATGTCAAAACGAGTTGGCATTGTGGGTGCGGGTGTCACGCCCTTTAAGGGGACGTGGCGTGAAAAGACCTATTATGAGCTTGCCCAAATGGCCACCCGGGAGGCGGTGAAAGACGCCAAGATAGCCATCCAGGATGTGGATGCGGCCTTCTACGGGATCTACAACGATATCTTTGAGAGGACCGCCATTCCGGAGCATGCCATCCACGGGCTTCTGGGTATGCAAAACAAGTTTGGGATTCGCATTACTACTGGCGGGGCAACAGGGGCCTACACCATGTCTGCGGCCCACGCCTATCTGGCAGCTGGACGGTTTAAGACGGCCCTGGTCCTGGGGGTGGAAAAGGCCACTGACTGCTTTGATTTCTCATCCATGTCCGCCACCCCCGAGGTCATCAAATCGATCGGATGGTCGGGGGACAGCTTTTTTGAACAGCCCATCGGCTGGACCGCATCGGACAGTTATGCGGAAGTGGTTCTGGCCTACATGGATGAGCACCCGGGGGATCTGAAACCGGAGATTACCGCCCAGATCTCGGCGCTCCTGAGCCAGCAGGTCAAAGACAACAGGTACGCCCAGAGACAGTTTGATCAGGTGACACCCGAGGAGGTCATCAACTCGAGGATGGTGGCATATCCCTTTAAGGAGCTTGAAATCTGTGTCTATACCGAGGGTGCCGCCGCCATGATCATGGCTGAAGAGGAAACCGCCAGGGCCATCTCCAAAGAGAGCGGGAGCCCGGTGGTGTGGATCACGGGTGTAGGGGAATCAAACGAGCACTCCTTTGCCGGAAAGAATCAGAAGGTTATGAGCCGTATCATGTCTGATCATTATGCCTCTCATCGTGCCTATGAGATGGCCGGGATCGCGGATCCCACAAAATCGATTGATATCGTTGAGCTCCACGATGCCTTTGTCCATCAGCTGGAGATCAGCATGGCCGAGTTCGGTCTGGTCCCCCTGGGAAAGGCCGATTTGCTGATTGAAGACGGGCTGATGACATCCGGGGGCAAATACCTTGTGAATCCCTGTGGCGGGTTGATCTATTGCGGCCATGCGGTCGGGGCCAGCAACATCATGTCGGCCTGGTCGGCCCGAAACGAGTTGATCAAGAGAAATCTTAAAACAGCACTGGTGCATGGCACGGGCAGCACTGTCGCACAGTATACCGCCTGCATGGTGTTTGAACATGAATAGATGGAAGGAGGCCAAGACATGATCGACACACAGAAAGAAAAAGTGATCCCCGAAAAATATATACCCGACGTGGGTTCATTCGTGGAAACAATAGACGGCAAAGACTACCTGATCACCAACGATGCCATGTATACATTCTACCGAAGAACCAAGGGAGAGCTCTCGCCCTTTTTCCTGGCATTAAGAGACGAGAAAAGGCTTTTGGGGTGCCAGTGCACCGGGTGCGGGATTGTAAGGGTCCCGCCCTTTCTGACCCACTGTCCGGATTGCAACTTCGCCCCCGCCGAACCGATTGAGGTGGACCAGGTGGGTGTTATGAACAGTACCCCGCCCATCACCTATTTTGCCACCTCTCTCTTTCAGCACATGGCCCCCTACGGCAGGGGCCGCGTGATCTTTAAGGGGGCCGATACGGCCATGAGTGTCAACCTCTATACCACCACCGGGATTCTTGTGCCCGGGATCATCAAGAAGGGGACCGAGGTAAAGCTTGTCTTTCGAGACAAACGGATCGGAGAGATGACAGACGTTTTTTGCATCCCCACGGCAGAGCTTCAAAAGGAACAGATCGAGAAAAAGGGCCTCCAGGAATCTGAGATCAACTGGGAATCCCCTGTTGAGCCGGTGCTCCCGCCGGCCGATGAGGCGGCCATGCCAGTTTACAACGCCGCGCTCAAGGAGATGAAATCCATCATTGAAGAGATGAACACCAATGACCGTGCCCGGAAGGATATCGCAGGGTGGAAACGCCTTATCCTGGTCAAGACCAGGGGCGGGCAATTTTCCATTGCAATCGATGACGGGGATATCAGGCTGGAAGAAAAGGCCCTCCCCTCCCCCGACTTTCTTATGGTGTGTCAAGACCCCGGGACCCTCCTGGATGGTCTGGCCTACAGGGGGGCAATCACCGATTCGGTCATTAACAAAAAGCTCTGGATCAGCAAAAACATGGAATTCAACACGATCTTCAAATTGGACAGGATGGCCCGTTCGGTTGCCAGATCAAAAAAGTTATGATCGGACCTGACACACAGGAAGGGATAAGGAGGAAATAAGTGGAATTTAAAAATCTTGCCTGCGTCGGCGCAGGCCTTATCGGTCAGGGGTGGGCCACCTTGTTTTCTGCCAGGGGCCATGAGGTCATGGTTCAGGACCTGACCGAGGCCGGCCTTGAGAAGGCGGTTGCGGGGATAAGGTCAAACCTGATGTTCTTTGAGACCCATAACCTCCTGAGACAGGGTGAAGCCGAAGCGGCCCTCAAGAGGATCAAGACCACGACGCATATTGAAGAGGCGGTCGGTCATGCCGACTATGTCCAGGAATCTGTCCCGGACGATTATGCTGTCAAGAAACAGGTGTTCAAAGAAATGGACGCCCGGGCCCCTGCTCATGCAATCCTGGCCAGCAGCGCGTCGGGGTTGGTCATGACGGAGATCCAGAAGGTGACGACAAGGCCGGGCCGCTGTGTCCTGGTACACCCCATACTGCCGGCCCAGCTCATACCGGTTGTTGAGATCGTCGGTGGAGAAAAGACCGCCCCCGAGACGGTTGAGGCCGCCCGGAGATTTATGCAGCAACTCGGAAAGACCCCGGTGGTGCTCAAACGGGAAGTCCCGGGCTACATCGTGAACCGGTTGCAGGCAGCGCTTTTGCGAGAGGCAATCGATTTGGTGGACAAGGGAGTCGCTACCGCAGAAGACGTGGATAAGGCCTTTTGTATGGGGATCGGCCTCAGAGATCCGCTCATCGGCCCATTCTTGCGGATGCATCTGGCGGGAAACGGGGTTGAACGCTTTATCGAAAATTATTCTCAATCCTACCATTATCGGTGGGAGAGTATGGAAACCTGGACCACCATCCCCTCTTCAGCAAAAAACAGGGTGGTGGAAAGCGCAAACGAGATGGCAGTTGTCCGGACAAAGACCATCGAGGACATCAAGGGCTGGAGAGACGAAATGCTGGTAAAACTGACCAAACTCGTCCACAAAGACCGGCAGTGAGATCGCTCTGTCGTTTTGTCTATCCCCGGCAGAGGCTCCGGATAAAATCGCCGACAGAGTCGATGCCCCTTTCTTCCACTATCTCGATCGTTCGGGACCCGATGACGGCGATGTCTGCCTTGGCCTTTATAAAATCGATATCCTTCCTTTCCCTGATGCCAAAACCCAGGGCAAGGGGCAGGGGGGAGGCCTTGCGGCATCTCCCGAGGTATGAAACCAGTTCCCAGGAAAGACTTGTGTGGGCCCCGGTGACACCCCTGCGGGCCACACAGTAGATAAAGCCGCGGGCAAAGGAGGCAATCAGCTTCATACGGCTCTCCGATGTCGTCGGTGAAAAGATCAGAATCGGGGAAAGGTCGTGTTTCTGGACGGCCTTGAGGTACTCCCGGCCCTCCTCAGGGGGCAGATCAGGGATGATACTGCCTTTTAGACCGTTTTCCGACATGGTGGCAACAAACTGCTCGACGCCATACCTGAAAAGGATGTTGTAGTAGCTCATGATGAGAAAGGGGATATCAAAGGACCGCGTGACTTCACGGGTGATGTCAAGACACCGCCTGACCGTTGCCCCATTTGCCAGGGCCTTTTGATTGGCGCGGACGATCACCGGGCCGTCGGCAACCGGCTCTGAAAAGGGGATTTGCAGCTCCATCAGGTCAACACCCGCATCGACCATCGCCTCGATGATCCCCAATGAGTCTCTAAAAGAGGGATACCCCAGGACAATATGGGTCATCAGCAGGATGTCCTTATTCTTGAGCCGGGCTCGCAGGTATGACTCAAGCACGATATTCCTCTGCCTTTTTTTGAATATATTCTCGCCATTCCGGGTCGGCAAATGCATCGGCTATGGTAAAGATATCCTTATCACCCCTCCCCGACTGATTGATCAGGACGACCCTGTCACCCGCGAGATCCGAGACCTCTTTGTATGCCTGGGCAAAGGCATGGGCTGACTCCAGCGCGGGTACCAGACCCTCTTTCTGGAGGGTGAGCGATACGGCATCCAGCACCTCGCTGTCAGTGGCCGCCTCAAACCGGACGCGGCCTTGTTTCCGGAGCGAGGCAAGGATCGGGGAGACACCCACATAGTCCAATCCCGCGGCCACGCTATGGGTCTCTTTCATCTGCCCGTCCCTGTCCTGCAAAAAATATGACTTGTAGCCATGGGCCACCCCCATGCTCCCCTCATTGGAGGCAAGGCGTGCGGCATGGTGGCCGGTCTCCAACCCCTTCCCCCCTGCCTCGACCCCGACGAGTTCCACCGGATCATCCAGAAAGCCACTAAAGACCCCGATGGCATTGGACCCACCCCCTACACAGGCATAGATGCGGCTGGGGAGTTTTCCTTCCCTCTCCAGCATCTGGCGGCGGGCCTCCCTGCCGATAATCGATTGAAAATAGGAGACCATCTCCGGATAAGGGTGCGGACCGCATGCCGTGCCCAGGACATAGTGGGTATCATCCATATGGGTTATCCAATCGCGAAAGGCCGCGTTGATGGCATCCTTTAGCATCCGGGTCCCGTCTCTTACCGGGACGACCTCGGCGCCCAGACGCTCCATCCAGAACACATTGGGCCTCTGCCGGGCAATATCGATCTCCCCCATATAGATGGTACAGGCAAGCCCGAATTTGGCGGCCATGGTGGCGGTGGCAACACCGTGCTGCCCGGCACCGGTCTCTGCAATGACACGGGACTTCCCCATCCGTTTTACCAGGAGCCCCTGCCCCATGACATTGTTTGCCTTGTGCGCCCCGGTATGGTTCAGGTCTTCCCTCTTGATATAGATGCGCGCCCCCCCAAAGTGCCGGGTGAGATTTTCGGCAAAGGTAATGGGTGTGGGACGGCAGGAATAGGTAGACATAACATCCACATATTCCTCCCAGAAGGCGGGATCATCCCTGGCACTTTGAAACGCCCTGACAAGTTCGTCAAAGGTCGCAACGAGGATCTCGGGCAAAAAGGCCCCGCCGAATTCTCCATAGTAACCCGGGTCAGTCATCCGTGACTCCTGTGGTATTGATCCTGTGGATACCCGCCATCAGCTGTTTCATGAGTGCCGGGTCCTTTTTCCCGGGCTGTGCTTCAATGCCGCTATTGAGATCAACGGCAAACGGCCGGACCGTTGAGATCGCCTCCTCCACATTAGAGGGCCCTAGCCCCCCCGAGAGGATGACCGGCACCCCCCATTCTTTTCCCTTGAGTGCGAGGGACCAGTCAAAGCTCTTGCCCGTCCCCCCCTTTTTTCTCTCGGAGTGGGTATCAAACAAAAACGCCCTGACCCGGTCCCGGTAGGATGGTAGGGGCGACAGGCTGGATGCGTCCTTGAGACGAAAGGCCTTTATGACACAGGGCATCAATTCGCGACAGAGATCCGGGGGTTCATCTCCGTGGAGTTGGACGAGATCAAGACCACAGAAATCGATGATGCGGCGGATGGTCCCCGGGTCTTCATCCACAAAGACACCCACCGTCTGTATCAGAGGGGGAAGGCCGTCTACAAGATCACGCACATCTTCGGGGGTCACCCGTCTGGGACTTGGCGCAAAGACGAACCCGATTGCGTCTGCCCCCAGTTTAACGGCCATCAGGGCGTCTGAACGATTGGTTATCCCGCAGATCTTGACCCTCACCATCTTCTATCCTTCCGGCCCGGACCAGTTCCCGTATCTTTTCCTCCATATCATCGCTTTTCATGATCGAGGTCCCCACCAGGGCGGCCGCAACACCGCTCTTTTTTAGTAACGCGATATCCTGCCCATTCCTGATGCCACTTTCGCTCACAACGATATCTCTATCCGGTACCAGGGGTGCCAGCGCGATGGTCGTAGCGATGTCGACCTCAAAGGTATCCAGATCCCGGTTATTGATGCCGATGATCTCAGCACCACACTCAATCGCCCTCTCCAGCTCTTCCCTATTATGGATCTCCGTCAATGCGGCCAGCCCCAGCCCCTGAGAGATGTCGATCAATTCCTTTAGCTGTTTACGCGACAGGATATGGGCGATCAGCAAAATGGCGTCTGCCCCGCAGACATAGGATTCTATCACCTGGATCTCATCGATAATAAAGTCCTTCCGCAATACGGGCAGCGAAACCCCCGCCTTGAGACGGTAGACATGATCCAGGTTTCCCCCAAAGAATTTCTCATCGGTCAGAACGGAAATTGCCGATGCCCCGCCCTGCTCATAGACCCGACCGAATGGGAGGGGATCTCCCTCTTCGCGGATCCGACCGGCAGACGGGGAGGCAAACTTTATCTCGGCGATCAGGTTGACCCCCTTCGATCGGGAAATCGCACACCCAAAATCCCGGACAGGGAACAGGTCCATATCCCTGTCAGCCGGGAGCCCCTTTTTTTTTAGTCTATCGACTTCCTCTTGTTTCTCGGCCAGGATCTTGGTCAAGAAAGAATTAAATGGAGATCTCACAGCTCTTTTCTCACAAAGGCGCCGCAGTGCTGCGTAAAACTGATCAGAGAATCGAGTTTTTCCCTGGCCTTGCCGGAATCAATCGACTCCTTTGCCCTTTCGACACCCCCCTTAAAGTCACGATCAAGACCCGTTGCCACAAAGGCCGCTGCGGCATTCAGCAGGACCATATCCCTCTTGGGGCCCTGCTCTCCATCCAGGATCGCCCGGATAATCCGCGCATTTTCTCGCGCATCACCCCCTTTAATGGTCTCGGGGGTTGCCCGCTTGAAACCATGATCTTCCGGGGTCATGTAAAAACTCGTTATCTCTCCATCCCTGAGATGGGATAATTTTGTGGGGCCACAGATGCTTATCTCATCAAATGTCCCCTCGCCACACACCACAAAGGCCTCACCGGTCCCCAGTCTCTTAAGGACATGGGCCATCTTCTCGGTAAGATCCGGGTCATAAACCCCCAGCACCTGGGTCGTGGCACCGGCCGGGTTGGACAGGGGCCCGAGCAGGTTAAAGATGGTCCTGAGCCCGATCTCCTGTCTGGGGCCGGCCGCGTGTTTCATGGCCCCATGAAACAGCGGGGCGTAAAGAAACCCTATCCCCACCTCCTGGATACATCTCTCCACATTGGCGTGGTTGATATCCAGCTTGACGCCCAATTTTCCCAGGACATCCGCACTTCCGCAGAGGCTGGAGACGGCCCGGTTCCCATGTTTGGCCACCTTGACCCCGGCGCCTGCCGCCACAAAGGCGGTGGCCGTAGAGACATTAAAGGTGTTGGTGCCGTCTCCCCCAGTACCGCAGGTATCGAGGATGGTTTCATCCTCCACATTGATCTCATCCCGGTCGATGTTGACGAGATGGTTGCCAAGGCGAACCTTCATCGCCTTGCTCCGCATCACCTTGGCGGCCCCTGTAATCTCGTCCACGGTCTCCCCTTTCATCCTCAGGGCAGTGACAAACGAACCGATCTGGGCAGGCGTTGCCCTCCCGGTCATGATCTCCTCCATGGCCGCCTTCATCTCCCCTTCTGTCAGGTCATTCCCCCTGACGACTTTTGCAATGGCCTCTTTTATCATTCTCTAATCCCTCCTCTCGATAGGTGTCTTCTCAGTAGGTTTCAGGTGTCATAGCCTCCCTGCCAAGGTCTAAGCTAGTTATGTCAATTGGACCCCGTTTACCGGATCGGGTCCGGCACAAGCTTCAACGGGGTGACGACTTTTTACGAAACCATCAAGATTTGCGCTTGGAGAGGGCAGTGGGGGTTCGGAATCCCCATTGCCCAGCTTTCAAAAGGCTAAAGTGTTACAAGCCGATAAAATTTTCGAGAATCCGGCTCCCGCACACGGTCAAGATCGATTCTGGATGAAATTGGACCCCTTCAACCGCATGGTGACTGTGTCTCAGACCCATGACCTCTCCTTCTTCGGTCCAGGCGCTCATCTTGAGACATGGCGGTATGGATTCTCTGTCAACGATAAGGGAGTGATACCGGGTCGCCTCAAACGGATTTGGAAGACCCCTGAAAATGGTTTGGCCGTCGTGGAAGATGAGAGAGGTCTTTCCGTGCATGATCCTGCCGGCCCTGACGACCTTTCCGCCATAGGCCTCGGCGATGGCCTGATGCCCGAGGCAGACCCCCAGGATGCGGGTCCGGGTGCCAAGATGTCGAATCGCCTCCACCGAGATACCGGACTGTGCCGGGGTGCCCGGGCCTGGAGATATCACCAGGACTGAGGGGTTCAATTCTTCGATATGACGAATGGTTATCCGATCGTTGCGATAGACACGGATTTCTCTGTTCATGCCCTGCAGGATCTGAACAAGGTTGTAGGTAAAGGAGTCATAGTTGTCGATCATCACAATCATTTCTTCCGTGCCCTTTCGATGGCCTTAAACATGGCGGCGGCCTTTCTTAGGGTCTCCTGGTATTCTCGCTCAGGCGAAGAATCGTAGACAATCCCCGCCCCCACCTGGACAGAGAGCCTGTTTCTGATGACCGCGATGGTGCGAATGGTGATGCAGAAGTCCATGTTACCGCCAAAGCCAAAATAGCCCACGGCCCCGGCATAGGGCCCCCTTTGGGAGGGTTCCAGCTGGCTGATGATTTCCATGGCCCGGATCTTGGGTGCCCCGCTCACGGTCCCGGCCGGGAAGGCCGCCATAAACAGGTCAAACCCGTCCATCCCGGCTCCCAATCGCCCTTCCACTGCGGAGACGATGTGCATCACATGGGAGTACCGCTCCACCTCCATAAGCCGGGGCACGGTAACAGAGCCGGGCATGGCCACCTTTCCCGCATCGTTTCTGCCCAGATCCACCAGCATGATGTGCTCGGCCCGTTCTTTGGGGTCTGCCATCAGCTCTTCTTCGAGTTCCTGATCCTCTTTAGGGGTCTCACCCCTTGGCCGGGTCCCCGCAATCGGCCGGAGTTCTATCTTTCCATCGGTCAGGCGGACAAGGATTTCAGGAGAAGATCCGATCAATCTGATGTCTTCAAAATTGAGATAAAACATATAGGGTGACGGGTTTAGACTCCTCAGATTTCGGTAGAGGACAAAATCATCGCCAGCCGCATCCCCTGAAAATCTCTGGGAGAGGACCACCTGTATCACATCGCCGGCCACGATATGGTCTTTGGCCCTCCGGACCGCCTCCTCAAAGGCCTCGCTATCAAAATCGGACTCAAGATCGGAAATAGAAAACGGTCTGTCTTCTGCAATAGACGACAGGGGGCGTTTGAGCTCACCCATGGACTCTTCTACCTCCTGACAGGTCCGGTCATAGAGCTCCCCCAAATGGTTGTTTTCGGGCAAATGGGCAAAGGCGACCACCTTGATCTTGTGGGTCAGATGGTCAAAGATGATCAGACGTCTGGCGACCGTAAAGATGGCCTCGGGCATCTCAGGGTCTTCAGGAAAGACCTCCGGGAGATATTCCCACTTCCGGATGAGATCATAGTTAAAATACCCGACAAGTCCTCCCTGAAAAGGGGGGAGGTCGTCTGCCCTCACGGGGTTGAACTGCTGGCTCAGTCTCCTCAGAATATCCAGAGGGTTCCCGATCTCTTTGAGCGTCCTCCTCCCGGTCCCCTCCAGTATTTCCATTTCCTGGTCACGGCATAGAAATACCCGGTAAGGTCTGTGGCCGATAAAACTATAACGCCCCCATTTTCTGCCTCCATCGGCACTTTCAAGCAGATAGGAAAACGACCGGTCTCTGATTTTCAGATAGGCCGAGACCGGCGTCTCGGTATCCGCAAGGAATTCCTGATAGATGGGTATCAGGTTTCCCTGCCTTGTCATCTGTTTGAATTCAGAAAATGAAGGTTTCATTTTCCACCTGCGACGCCAAACAAAAAGGCCGTGGGGATTAGGCCCCACGGCCTTTTTGTGGTCACCATAAAAAAACCGTAGGGCCTTCCGGAGATGACCCCACGGTTTGTTAGCTAGATTGACTTATCGTGATGGGCCCACCTCCGCATGAGAGCCGAGCCACCACCAGTTGTTTAGTGAAATGAAAACGATATTTTCTCCAGCTAAAATCATGCTATATAGTATATCGAGTCTGAACAAATATGTCAAGAAGAAAATCGATCCGAACTTTTCCCTTGACAAACGGGAGGAATTCATTTATTTGACTAATTCCTTTTCTTAAGATAGAGGGGTCGGCAACAATGAAAACCAATCAATCCTGGCAGGGCTTTTATTACTATTTTTGGGGGAGAGGCCTGCCTATGGATTGATTTGTTTGTGTCTTGCAATATCAAGCCGTGGGCGGACCAAAGCCCACGGCTTTTTTGTTTTTGGGGGGTTGTGCCCCATGCCACACCTTTCCCCCTGCTTATTGAGACGTTATATGAATATCGTCCTTATCGGTTACCGGTGTAGCGGCAAGAGCTCGGTGGGCAAAATCCTTGCCAGGGAATTAAAAAGAGAACTCCTCGATACCGACGCATGGATTGAGGAGACCGCCGGATGTCCCATTGAGACCCTGATTTCCCAGAAGGGATGGGGGCATTTTCGGGATATGGAAAAACGGGTGATCAAAGAGATCTCTCAGAAAGACAACCTTGTGATTGCCACAGGCGGGGGGGTCGTGACGGATAAGGAAAATGTAAGGGATCTAAGGCAAAATGGCTGGGTGGTCTGGCTTGACGCAAAGGCCGATGTCTTTAGGGAAAGGATGGAAAGAGAGCAGGGGTCGGGAAAATACCGGCCATCTCTTACGGAAACCGATCCCGTGGAGGAGATCACGCAGGTCCTGACCATTCGGAGACCACTCTACAAAGAGGCAGGGGACTTAAGGGTGAATACCGGCATTCTTTCAGTGCGGGAAGTGGCAGATTTGATTTTGGATGCCCTGCCAAAGGGATTAGAGAGATAGGGTCGTGGCTGGAAGTTCGTTCGGAAAGATATTTAGGATATGCACCTTTGGCGAATCTCACGGCAAGGGCGTGGGTGTGGTTATCGAGGGATGTCCTCCCCGGATCGGTCTATCTCCTGAGATTTTTGTGCGCGACATGGCACGGCGAAGGCCTGGAAGACATCTCCTTGATTCACCCCGAAAGGAGCCGGATCAGGTGGAGATCCTGTCGGGTGTCTTCGAAGGGCTGACCACGGGGGCCCCCATTACCCTCTTTATCCGGAACCGGGACGCGGACAGCAGGCCGTACGAGATCCTACGCTGGCTTTTCCGGCCAGGGCATGCCGACTATACCTACTTTAAGAAATACGGTCATTTCGACTTCAAGGGAGGCGGGCGATATTCCGCAAGGGAGACCGCGGCCAGGGTTGCTGCCGGGGTTGTTGCCGGTGAGATCCTCGGACCCCTGGGGGTAAAGGTCGTGGCATATACGCTTGAGCTGGGCGGTATCAGGGCAGGGAACATCGACCTGGACCACATTGAAAAAAGTCCGCTTTATTGTCCTGACCCGGTGGCGACGGAACAGATGGCCGAGGCCCTCAGGAGGGCCAGCAAAGAGGGGGACTCGCTGGGGGGTATTGCAGAGGTCCGCATCAGCGCTTGTCCGGCTGGCCTGGGTGAGCCGGTTTTTGACAAATTGGACGCCGACCTGGCAAAGGCGGTCATGTCCATTGGGACGGTCAAGGGTGTTGAAATAGGCGCCGGGTTTGAAGCGGCAAGGCTCAGGGGTTCGGAGAATAACGACCCCATTACACCCGGTGGTTTTGGTTCAAATCGGGCCGGAGGGATCCTCGGCGGTATCTCGAATGGAGACGAGATCATCCTGAGGGCAGCTATCAAGCCGATCCCCTCCATCGGACAGGAGCAGGATACGATTGACCGGGAGGGACAATCGGCCAAGTTGAGGTTTTCCGGGAGGTTTGATGTTGCCGCCCTCCCACGTGTGATACCGGTGCTGGAGGCCATGGTCAGGATCGTGCTGGCTGATCACTACCTACGATCCAGGGCCATAATATGAATCATTCAGAAATGCACACAATATCGCCAATGGTTAAGCGAGACCGTGCCCTGAAAGGCGTGAATAAAAATGGAAATGACAGAATTATCAATAGAGGGATCTAAAAGCGGATCACTGGTTAGCCAGAGCGGGATCTATTGGTATGGTTTTTTTTATTATTTCGGAACAGGTCCGCCCACCCGCTTTTAGGACTTGAACAAGAGGGCCGTGGGCGGGCCGACCGCTCACGGCCTTTCTATTATTGTATGAATTTAGGGTTTTTCAAAATTGACACTTGAACAGGGAAATGGGGGTTCGGAATCCCCATTCCCCGGCTTTCAAAAGGCTAAAGTGTTACCTTTTATTGAGAAGGAGGCAACTGTGCACCATGAACAATCTGAAACTTACGGCGATAAATGGCGATGACAGGCGACATTCGGTTATCACGGTAGACAACGTCAAAATCGGAGAGGACTTTGTGGTGATTGCCGGACCCTGTAGCGTGGAAAGTGAGGAGCAGACCATAAAGACCGCTATAAAGGTAAAGGAAGCAGGGGCCAATATGCTCAGAGGCGGTGCCTTTAAACCGCGGACCTCACCCTATGACTTTCAGGGGCTGGGGCTCAAGGGGTTAAAGATACTTGAAAAGGCAAAAAAGGAGACCGGGCTTCCGGTGGTGACCGAAGTGACCGACCCACGAGATGTATCCTGGGTCTGCGAATATGCAGACATGCTCCAGATCGGCACCCGAAATATGCAAAACTTCTCGCTCCTCAATGAGATTGGAAAGGTCAATAAACCCGCGCTTTTAAAAAGGGGGATGTATTCAACGCTCAAGGAATGGCTCTATTGTGCGGAGTATATCCTGGCGGCGGGAAATCCCAATGTCATCCTCTGCGAGAGGGGCATCAGGACATTTGAGACTTACACCAGAAACACCCTGGATCTGAGCATCGTCCCATCGGTAAAAGAGGTCTCACACCTGCCGGTGATCGTCGATCCCTCTCATGGAACAGGCAGGTTGAGCATGGTTGAACCCATGAGCCTTGCCGCCATGGCCGCCGATGCCGACGGGATCATAATCGAAGTCCACTGCAACCCATCTGAGGCGTTATGCGACAAGGATCAGGCCATGCCACCGGGTATGTTTGCGGTCCTGATGAAAAAACTCCAGCTCCTCGGGTCGTGTATGGATGAGATTGCTCAGATCAACGGAAACAATAACTGGAGGTATGCGCATTGAAAGTCCTTGAGATTCACGGCAGCCTGGGTGATTCCACCCTGCTAATCGGCGAAAGCCTAAAGAATCTCCGTAAATATCTTCCGCCGGGGAAGGTAGTGATTATCACCAATACCCATGTCAGGCAATATTATTCAAAGGATTTTCCCTCCTGTGAGGTCATAGAGCTGGGTACCGGAGAAGGGATAAAAAACCTCGATACCGTCAAAGCGGTATACGGCAGGCTCTTAGAGCTCGAGATCGACCGCTCTTCCTTTATTGTCGGGATTGGCGGGGGGATCGTTTGCGATATTGCCGGTTTTGTCGCATCAACCTATCTGCGTGGAATAGGATTCGGGTTTGTTTCATCAACGCTGCTCGCACAGGTCGATGCCAGTATTGGTGGAAAGAATGGGGTGAACTACCGTGGATACAAAAACATGGTGGGGGTCTTTAGTCAGCCCGAATTTGTCATCTGTGACACAGAACTCCTGCGCACCCTTCCACAAAGGGAACTCCTTTACGGTCTGGCCGAGGTTGTCAAGCATGCCGTCATCGGTGATGCGGATCTGTTTTCGTTTCTTGAAGAACACTATGAAAAAGCACTCCGGCTTGATACCGATGTCATAGAAAGACTCGTCTATGACTCATTAGTGATAAAGTCATCAATTGTAAACGTTGATGAGAAGGAAAAAGGCGAGCGCAAAAAGCTCAACTTTGGCCACACACTCGGGCATGCCATTGAAAAAACCACGGGGGTTCCTCACGGAGAGGCCGTTGGCGCGGGCATGCTGATGGCAACAGCTCTCTCAGAAAAGAAGGGGCACCTGCGGTCGAGAGACGTAGAAAGGATCAAGGGGCTGCTCGGGGGGCTCAAGCTCATAACAGGGCCTCGGTTCGACCCGGAGAGCGTGGTTGATGCGCTAAGAAGAGACAAGAAACGGAGAGGTGACCACATCGATTTTGTATTGCTCCAGGGCATAGGCCATGCCGTTATAGAACAGATATCCATCAAAGAACTCGAGGACGTTGTAAACGAAATAGGGTCTTATGGGAGGCAAAAATGAATCTAAGAGATATCAGAAAGAACATCGATCTTCTTGATTCCAAGATCCTGAAGCTCTTGAATGACAGGATGGAACAGGCCCTGATGGCCAGGAAACTCAAGACCCACATCAAGGACAGCCAGAGGGAGAAGGAACTCCTTGAAAGGATCAGGAGGAACTCGACAGGGTTGATCAATGCCGAGTTCATAGAGAGGGTCTATGTGGAGATCATTACGGAAAGCAAAAACCTTCAGCAGAGAGACCTAAGGCTGATAGGATTTCAGGGTGAACATGGAGCCTATGGCGAAGTCGCTGCAAAGGAATGGGACAGCGATCTGATCCCCGTGCCGTGTAGCGAATTTGCAGGAGTGTTTAGAGGGGTTGATTCCGGGAACTATGACTATGGAATCATTCCTGTGGAAAACACCCTCGGCGGTGTTGTCGGTGAGGTCAACCAACTCCTGACCAATACCGACCTGTACGTGGCGGGGGCAATAGAACTTCCCATACATCTGTGTCTTCTCACACTGCCGGAAACAGACCACAGGGAGATCCGTGCTGCATATTCTCACCCGCAGGCCCTGGCGCAATGCCGTCATTTCCTTGCAAGAAACAAACTCGAGCCTGTTCCATATTACGATACCGCAGGTGCGGCAAGGATGCTGGCGGAAGAGACACCCAAGGGATCTGCTGCAATCGCGAGCAAGCTCTCTGCTGAACTCTATGACCTTGAGATCATAAAGGAAAACATAGAAGACCTTGACAGGAACATGACAAGATTTCTTGTGCTCTCAAAGGGCGAGGCGGGGGAAGAGGGCCACAAATGCTCTATAATCTTCTCCACGGAGCACAAAGCGGGCACGCTTTTTGGTGTCCTGGAGGTGTTTGCAAAGAGGGGCATTAACCTGACAAGGATAGAGTCGATTCCCAAAGATCCCGGAAACTACGCCTTTTTTCTTGATTTTTTGGGATCAAACAGCGATCAAAAGGTCATAAAGGCCCTGGAAATGGTAAAAGAGATCACCTGCGACTTCAGATTGATGGGCTGTTACAGGGAGAAAAAGGTGCCATGAGGATATTTGTTCTGGGTGCCGGGCATATGGGCACGTGGCTCGTAGAGGAACTCTGTCTCGACCATGAAGTCGCTGTCTATGATCGTGACAGAAAAAAGCTCAAGTATCTTTTTAATGCAAAGCGGTTTCTTGAACCTGTCGAGGCTGCCGGGTTTAAACCGGAACTGGTGATAAATGCGGTGGGTCTTTCAGAGATCCCCAGGGCATTTGATGCGTTCATTCCCTATCTGCCACAGGACTGTATCCTTTCCGACATTGCTTCGGTAAAAACCGGTCTGTATCAGTACTATCAAGACGCGGGCAAAAGATTTGTATCCACACACCCCATGTTCGGGCCCACCTTTGCCAATATCAGAGATCTCAGCAATGAGAATGCCATCATTATCAAGGAGTCCGATGAGGAAGGAAAGGCCTTCTTCAGGGATTTCTATACGGGTCTCAAACTGAGTATCTATGAGTACACCTTTGAAGAACATGACATGACCATCGCCTATTCCCTGTCCATCCCCTTTGCTTCGTCACTGGTGTTCGCCGCGTGCATGAAAAGACAGGAGGCCCCTGGCACGACATTCAGGAGGCATCTGGAAATAGCAAAAGGGCTTCTTTCGGAAGATGCCCGCCTGCTGGCTGAGATCCTGTTCAATCCGCATACTGTCAGCCGGATCGAGGAGATCAGCTCCCGGTTGACCTATTTGACCCATATCATAAAGAGCAGGGATTACGAAGAAATGGAGAAATTTCTCAATAAGCTGAGGGAGAATATCGGAAACACTTTAGCCAGTTGAAACCCGGGGGATGGGGATTTCAACCCCCCCTTGCCCTGTATAAGAGCTTTGTCTCATAAATTCGGTGACATATCTCTCATTCAAAGCGTGTTTAGGTGCTCGTATTTCTGGATTCCGGCCCCTGGACCCTGTTAACCATATCAAGTCCGGCACAAACTTCAACGGGGTGATTACTTTTTACGACTCCATCAAATTGATACAAATATCGAATAGTCCGTTTTCTATTTTTACGTCATGCTGTGCATCCCGATTCTATCTAGAAATACAGAAGAGGCCCTGGAAAAGATCGCCAGGGCCGAACCCCTTGCAGACCTCCTAGAGATCCGTCTCGACTTTATGGAGGAATTTGATCTGCGAGAAATCGTCAAGACCGCATCCAGGCCGGTGATGGTCACCTACCGCTCCCGGAGGGAGGGTGGCAGAGGCTCAGCTGACTACGGGACGAGGGTCCGCTATCTGTCCGAGGCGGTTGAGGTCGGAGCGGACTATGTGGATGTGGAATTCGGTCTTCCCTTGGAGTCTCGCCAGGGCCTGTTTCAGTCCCGTGGCAAATGCGAGGTGATTGTATCGAACCACCTGTTGAATAGAACCCCCCCGCAAGAAGTGCTGGAGGAGGTCTTTAAGAAAATGGCTGCCACAGGGGCCGATATTGTCAAGATCATTACACGCGCAAGGACGGTTGAAGACAACCTTCGGGTCTTGGCTCTGATACCTCTTTCCCGGGGGCTTGGCATCAAGATCATCACCTTCTGTATGGGGCCCCTCGGTCGAGTCAGCCGAATCCTCTCCCCCCTGATGGGAGGCTATCTCAGCTTTGCATCGCTTGAGGAGGGAGAGGAATCCGCAGACGGACAACTGCCTGCCGACAAGATGAAAGGAATACTGGAGGCCCTGACATCATGAGAATTGATCAATACACGCTTCTGTACGGCGTGGTGGGATACCCGCTGGACCACACCCTGAGCCCGGTCATGCACAACACGGCCATGCGGGCCATGGATCTGAATGCGGTCTACCTGGCATTTGAAACAAGAGATCTCAAAGGGTGTATGGAGGCCGTAAGGGCGCTCGGCATCAGGGGATTGAGCGTGACATTGCCATTTAAATCCGCGGTGAAATCTCTGCTGGATGAAGTGGACCCTCTGGCCGGGAGAATTGACGCCATCAACACGGTTGTCAATCACCGGGGGCGGCTGATCGGGTACAATACCGATGCCACAGGTGCCCTCAAGGCCCTTGAAGAAACGACCGGGCTCTCCGGTAAGAAGTGCCTCTTGGTCGGTGCGGGTGGGGCTTCTCGAGCCATTGCCTTTATCCTAAAACAAAGGGGGCTCCACCTCACCATTGTAAACCGTTCTATGGCCCGTGGAGAGGAACTGGCCAGGGCGGTTGGGTGCCTGTTTTTGCCGATCAAAGAGATACGTTCTGTTCAACCCGACATCCTGATCCATACGACACCGGTTGGGATGTATCCGGCTGAGAACCAGTGTATTGTTCCCCTGGAGATGCTAAAGGAAGGGATGGTGGTGATGGATATCGTCTACAACCCGTTTGAAACCATGTTGCTTCTGGAGGCGAGATCAGCCGGTTGCAAGACCATCAATGGGCTCAATATGTTTGTCTACCAGGGGGCTGAGCAATTCAGGCTGTGGACAGGCCTCAATCCGCCCATCACAGCCATGGCCGATGCGGTGAAAGAGGCATTAACAAAACCCCAAGATAATATCAAGACCTCGGATTGAGAAAATTGTATCAATTTAGCTTCTTCCAAGATGGGCACTTGGAGCGGGCAATGGGGGTTCAGAATTCCCATTGCCCGGCTTTCAAACGGCTAAGTGTTACGAGAAATGCAAGAGATTCAAACAAGGCGATATATTGATGTAGACGTCAGGCCACCCGGCTCCAAAAGCATCACCCACCGGGCCCTGATTACGGCAGGCCTGGCCAGGGGTGAAAGCCTGTTGGATGGTTTTCTCGCATGCGATGATACCCGATACACCCTTCAGACCCTTCGGGCCCTGGGGGCACGAATTTCCGTTAAAGGGACGCGGGCAAGGGTCATCGGTACCGGCGGGAATTTTGCGTCCGCCGTGTCCAGGAAGCGGATCTTCATCGGTAATTCAGGGACTTCCATGCGTCTTCTCCTCTCGGTGGTCGCCCTCTCCAGGGGGGAATTTCTCCTTGACGGGACATCTCGGATGCGGCAAAGACCGGTCGGGCCGCTGGTGGAGGCCCTGAATCAGCTGGGCTCCGATCTCCTGTGCCTCGAAGAAAAGGGGCACCCCCCGGTCCTTGTCCAGGCCAGGGGGATTCGGGGCGGAAGCGTCAGGATATCGGGAAAGGAGAGCAGCCAGTACCTCTCTTCGCTCCTTCTCGCCGGCCCTTATGCAGAGAATGACGTGAAGATCGCGGTAGAAGGGAAATTGATGTCGCAGCCCTATGTCGATATGACCCTTGATGTGATGCGTGCCTTTGGCGTGGAGGTCTTTCGCGATGGACACCAATTCTTCAAAGTGAAGGCGGGACATGGGTATAGCCCCCGTGAATTCAGCATTGAGGCCGATGCCACCAGTGCATCGTACTTCTGGGCCGCAGCCGCGGTAACCGCCGGCAAGGTCGTCACCGGCGGGCTTGCCCCTTTTTGCAGCCGTCAGGGAGACATCCGCTTCCTCGATATCCTTGGGAAAATGGGGTGTCACGTCGAAGCGGAGGAGGACCGGGCGACGGTATGCGGGAGCACCCTATCGGGGGTTGAAGTGGACATGAGTGCCATGCCGGATCTGGTTCCCACCCTGGCCGCGGTTGCCCTGTTTGCCAACGGGAGGAGCGTGATTCGGAATGTCCCCCACCTGCGTCACAAGGAGAGCGATCGGCTCCAGGCCGTGCGACTGGAATGGGAGCGACTGGGGGCTCAGATAGAAGAACTCCCGGATGGGCTGATTATCCACGGTGGCGTACCGCTCTCGGGCACAGTCGTAGACCCCCATGACGATCACCGGCTGGCCATGAGCCTGGCCGTCGTGGGTCTGAGGGTGCCGGGGGTCAAGATAAGGGATGAGGGCTGTGTCCGGAAGTCCTTCCCGCAGTTCTGGGAGCTATGGGCGCGGCTGTAGCGGGGTAAACGAACTTCGCCATTTTGATTGCCAAGAAATCGCTCATTCATATGACTCTAGACACTTTAGCTCATCTTAGACACCTATAGAAGTATGGTATTGCTATCAATTTCTGAATTGTTGTTGCATTCCTAACAGCAACCCTGATCTTTTCAAGGGTGTAAGGCTTCCCAATATAGATCTTCCCTGTTTATATCTTGAACCTGTTTTTCTCCTCGAACCTCCCTGCCGGGCCATTCAAAGAGTCTCTTCAGACGCGCCCAGAACTCGCTGCCGAGGATAAAGAGATTGCAGAATCTGGATAGGTATTATCAGATTATCTTGTGACGAGACCTCTTTCAACCGCATAAGCGGTTAGAGCTGACGCTGTGTGAAGGTCCAATTTTTGCATGATATTGGCCCTGTGTTTTTCCACTGTCTTTACACTGATGCACAGGTAATCCCCAATTTCTTTATTCTTGTACCCCTCCCCCACCAGTTTAAGAACCTCTCTCTCTCTCTGGGTGAGCGTATCCCAAGACGACTTTTGTCTTATGGTCTTTTGCCCTTCAAGATATCCTTCCAGCACCTTATCAGAGATCTCGGGACTGATAAATCGCTTGCCCGACAAAACCGCCCGTATACCCATCAAAAGTTCATCGTAGGTTGAGGATTTCAGGCAATAACCTTCAGCACCAGAGTTAAATACCTCGAGAACATATTCTTCTGTCTTGAACATGGTCAAAACCAGGATCTTGATATCAGGGTATCTCCTTTTAAGATCCTTAATTACCGAAATGCCGTCCATCCTCGGCATGCTGAGATCCAACAAGACAAGATCAGGATTGCTCTTTGTAATACGACGGATGGCATCCGCTCCGTCCTCCGCCTCGCCGATCACTTCGAATTCACCACTGGCATCTAACAACGACCGCAGTCCCTGTCTGAGAACTGCATGATCTTCAGCAATAAAGACGCGTTTTTTCTCTTTCATGTAAAGAACTCCTGAGTCATGTAATGATTTCCGATTAAAGAGTCATCCCATCAAAAATACATTCTTGACCCTATATACCATGTCGGCATTTTGGAGTAAAGTCCAAGTAATGACGCCCGGTTCTCTCATGAGCCCGGAGCGCTTCTTGGCTGGATATCTTTCTTGAAATGAATTTTTCTTACTTTATCATGTGTGATCAGATCAAAATTCATGGATTTACTGATGCTAAATGTCTTATTAGTGGAAGATAACGAGCTGTTTCGTCAGACCCTCAAAGGGATTTTGACTTCGAGATTTCCATCTATGCGTATTGAAGAGGCTGGTGATGGAAAAGAGGCCCTCTCCTTGACAAAGAACCGACCTCCGGAGCTTATCTTTATGGATATCAGTCTGCCCGGGGAGAACGGATTACAGGTTACCAAGAAAATAAGAAAATTGTACCCCGATATCTTCATCATTATTTTGACAAGTTACGACTCATTACAATATCGAGAAGCGGCTTTACAAGCCGGCGCTGATTATTTTATATCAAAAAAATCCTCCTCGACAAGAGACATCATAGAGTTCATTAAATCACTCATTTCCAGGGGCGTCTTTCTCAGGTCAAGTGACGGTGGCCTGAAATAGCAGACGAATGTTCGGAAGAGAATACGATACCGGTGGACACGGATGCCACAAAGGCCCTGGCACAAATGAACCGCACGGGGAACAGCCGTTTCATGGTGGTGGACGGCGAGAAGCCCGTAGGAGTGATCGCTCTGACGGACTGGGGACCCGAGAAGATAGAGCTGCACAAGAAGTTCAACGAATTGGAAACAAGGTGTGAGACCACTTGGGCGGATGTATCTCCCGACGATCTTGAATGATCATTCTCGGGTTTTGATCTGTTCCAAAGCCCCAACTCAAGCGGACAGGGACTGGGCTTGCCATCCGTCAAGAACATGCCGTATTTCTCGGCTCCGCTGCCGTGGGGCCAAAAATCGACCAGGATCATTGTCTTCTTCAGCCCAACGGTATCTGCCCAGGCCTTCTTGCAGTTCCAGGTTGGCAGGCGGAGGGACGCATATATATTCTTTTAAAAGAAGTAAACACAGGGAGAAGAAGTGATGAAGCTTATCGTGGTAGGAGGCTCAGCGGGTGGTGCAACGGCGGCTACGAGGGCCAAAAGACTCTCGGAGGATGTTGAAAGGGCTGAAAAATAAGGTGCTGAAGGTTCAGTGGCAAACCAACGCTGAGAAAAGGCAGAATGACACGTCTTTGAGACGCGGAAACAAATAAGGAGGGAAAGTTATGGCTAAAACGAAAGACAACTTGAAGGAGGCTTTTGCGGGTGAATCCCAGGCCTACCAGCGATACCTGGCCTACGCGCAAAGGGCCGCGGATGAGTACAAGGAGGGGGTTTACAAGCTTTTCCAAGCTGTTGCCGAGTCCGAAAGAATCCATGCGCGGCGTCATTTGGGCTATCTTAAAGGCATCCGAAGTACGGCTGAAAACCTCCTGGAGGCCATAGACGGGGAAGCCCGTGAATTTAAGACCCTCTACCCCAAAATGGTGGCCGAGGCAAAGAAAGAAAAGGAAGAAGGGCCGAAGATCAGTTTCAGTCATGCCAGTGAAGTCGAAAAGGTCCACCATGAGCTTTTCAAAAAGGCCATGAAAAATCCGGAGAAATTTCCGGTTCAAGACTACTTTATTTGCAATGCCTGCGGCTATATTGCGGAGAAGAAACCCCCCGACAAGTGCCCTGTTTGTGGTGCTGTGAAGAAAGGGTTCTA
Organism: uncultured Desulfobacteraceae bacterium; assembly: GCA_964639275.1. Classification (GTDB taxonomy): domain Bacteria; phylum Desulfobacterota; class DSM-4660; order Desulfatiglandales; family Desulfatiglandaceae; genus CAZXCQ01. The sequence goes on from CAZXCQ010000026.1 coordinate 33,129, forward strand.
CGAGGTCGTCAGTGTGAAATCTCCTTAGCATCATTTTTTTACTCAGCACGGAGACCTTCCGGGGAGGCGGGTCGTGCAAATTTGGCTGAAACGAGCCTATTAGTTTTACACGCCCCCGGCGAACGCCCTTAATGGGTGCTCGTCGAGGGAGGAGGGATCATTTTGCGGGATTACTCGGGGAATCTTAGTGTTACTCTCTCCCCATCTTTATCCCTTTTCACTTTCACTTTTAAATCGATACTCCCGTCACGGACCCCCAGGGCGAGCACGGTTTTGCCCTTTTCCTCTTCCAGATGCGTTATGTTACGCACGGTTTCGATGATTTTCCCTCCGATGGTCACCCCCGGCGCCGGGAGTTCAGCCGGACGGTATTCCGCCATAACCTTCACGTGACCGTCCCCTGATCTTAGAATGGTGATTGTCTTGGTGTTCATGTTGATGCCGTGCAATGCAGCCAGAGCCAGCCACTTTAAGGCCGCCTCCGCTGCATCCTTCTCTTTCCCCAACTCGGACATTCCCTTAAGGGGATCTGCGGTGGCGAAACAGTCAATGTGTTCCTGAACCCTTTTGTGTAAAGTCTCCTTGTCTCTCATGTCAGTGTCTCCCTTATAGAATCGTTTAGGCGATTTTGTGAATTTTAATGATGTTAGGCCGTCAAATAGTCGGGAAATACTTGTCCCCCATGGCGATCTCGTCGAGGTTGGAAGAAATCGGCGATGGGTGAAGTCCAGTTCTTTAGGGCCGAAGGAGCTTCCCTTCGTTGATTCCTTTATACCATTCTTTGCCTGCTCTTGGCCCTATTTGGCCCGTTCGTCTTCCTTGTTGTCTTTTAGAAAAGGCCAGCCGCCGTAGAAAAAACGACCGTAGCAAGTCCGGACTGAACATCGCTGTCCCCCGGAAAGTCAGGACATCCTCCAGTCCGAGAAGGCCTTGAATGAGCGGGGCTAGGCCCAGGATGGGGATGCTGAGTATGAGAGAGACTCAGAACCGGCG
>CAZXCQ010000027.1:0-33836 GCA_964639275.1 uncultured Desulfobacteraceae bacterium
CCCTCAAACCGATGGATCTCATCCATCAGGATCCGAAAACACCCATCCATGATCTCGTGGACCTCTTCGGGGTCCAGCCTCTCAGCAATAGAGGTGTAACCGGCAACATCGGAAAACAGGACCGTCACCACCTTCCGTTCCCCTTCAATGGAGCTGCGGGTGGTCAGAATCTTGTCTGCCAGAAATTTGGGCGTGTAGGATTGCGGTTGGTTGTAGTCGATGGGAGGGGTTTTCGTGGGCCCTTTTAGCTCATGGCCGCATTCACCACAAAATTTTCTGCCCAGGGGAATCTTCGCTCTGCACTCGGGGCATTCCAATTCCAACCTGGCCCCACATTCTTCGCAGAACTTCACCCCCTCCCGATTATCAAACTGGCATTTTGGACATTCCATTTTTGACACCCCTCGAAAGACGCAAAAAAAGTATGCGAACTCGCAAAACTATATTTTCTCGCAAAGACGCCCCAGTACTATCTTCCGGAGCTACCCTGGTGAAATAGGTCCTTCGAAATTTCACAAGGCAGGCGGGGTAAACCAAGAACGCGAAGAAAATATCATTTAATATTAATAAGTTAACTTTGCGATCTTTGCGGCTTTGCGTGAGATTTTGACTTATTGTGAAACCATCAAAAATGATTTGCCCGTAAAAACACCCTCTTTCGTCAGCGCCGCGCAAGCGAGATCCTATAACACTTTGAAAATACCGGACTCCGGCTTTCGCCGGAGTGACGTCTAACAGGACATTTTACAATTTGATCAGGTATGATTTATCTACAATCATGGTGACAAGCCAAGGTTACAACCGGCAACGCTTCAATATAACAAGGGCTTGATCTGGAAAAATGAACGCAAAGAGTCATAGTGAGAAATGGGACACCTGAGGGGAACGGTAACGGAGAATCGCGTCAGAGCAATTAACATGTGAGTAGAAAAAACAACCAGAAACAGTGGGTCACAGCCCGCATTTATTCACACAGGACAAACAAGGCCTGGCCTTTTTGCAATGGAAATTTACCCTCCCAACCGGTCTCATTCGGTCAGGAGTTGGGTAGGCCCATTTTGAGGAGTTGCTCCATGGGGAAACTTTCACAGAGAGGTTCAACGTTCAAGGTTCAGGGTTACTCGTTGCTGGTTACCCATTGCTCGATCAATTGTAAGAAATCATATTGAAAATAAAGGGAAAGTCAAGAAAAATTATGAGGATAGTAAAAAAACTTGACTTTTTAGGAAATGAATATATGATGTAAAGTACTTCATGCCATAAACTGATTTATGAAAAATCGGGAGATAAAAAAATGAAAACCATAGACAACGATCAGATCGAAAGGCTTCTTGAAGACATCTCCTCCATAAAGGCAACCATCAATAGAAACAGGCCGGTACTTCAGCAGGTCCTGAACCCGGCCCGGTTCCGTTGGTTCATGCTTCTGGTCGCCCTTAGCGTCATTGGTTTTTCTATGCTGGTCTATTTTCTCATGCAGCATTACGGCAGCTTCGGTGCCACCCCTGGCACGCTGAGAACGATCCTTTATATTGCCATTGCTGCGGACGTGGTTTTCCTACAGATATGGAAACTCAGGAGCTTTTCGGTCTCTGTGCGGAAGGTCGACCAGCGTCTTACCCTTGGCTGGTTTTTCAAGGAGTTCTATTCTCCCCGAATTGTTCATCTCTGGGTTCCGCTTATCTTGTTGGTTGTCTTTTTGAGTATATTCTTTGTGGTAAATGACATCCCCTATTTTATTGTCCCGGCGGTTTCTATCGGCTATGGGTTGCTCTGCAATTTCGTAGGGACCCTATTGGAGGTCAGACACTCCCTGGTCATTGGGTACTGGTTCCTGATTACCGGGGTTTGTACAATCATCCTTAGCTGGATACCCGGCCCTGTTGCCCTGTCGATTACACTTGGAGGCGGCATGTTCATTTACGCCATTTCTGGATTTCTTTCCTCTGAACCAAGAGAGGCGGATTAATCCAGTGCCCGCTCTAGACAAGATAATCCACGAGCGCTCTCGACTGCTTATCCTGACGCATCTGGCCAGCAGTGAAAAGAGGGAGACCAGCTTTAACGAGATCCGAGAAAAACTCGGATTCACATCGGGAAATCTCTCTGTTCAACTGAAGAGACTAAAGGCAGCGGAATATGTGAAGATCAAAAAGACCTTTAAGGACGACAAACCCTATACCACCGTATCCATTACCCCGCTGGGGGCAAGGGCGCTGAACGACTACCTTGATGAAATGGAAGGGTTGATAAAGGCATTAAGAAAATGATTCATTGTAACAGTATGGTAGCCGGACTGCTGCCAGGAAAAATAACGGAAAATCGGGGAATGTTCAAAAGAGGAGAAGATGATGAAGATAGTAAAGCGGATTCTTCAAGGCATCGGCATCCTGATTGGGATAATTGTCATTTACTTCGCAATTGTGGCCTTTGTCCCTGGCTTTTCAGTGCCGGAGCAGCCCCTTAAAAAAGGGAAACACCTGGCCAAAGGGACAGATGCAAGACTATTTCAGGCAAGAAAAGATGTCAGTTTCAAGGTCAATGGAACATCCGTAAGCGCATGGCTTTATCTGCCCGAAGACTTATCTGCTCCGGTACCTTGTATCATCATGGCCCATGGTTTTGGCGGTACCAAGGACATGGGCCTGGAAGCTTATGCCCTTCGTTTTCAAAAGGTCGGTTTCGCAGCGCTCGTATTCGATTACCGGCATTTTGGTGATAGCGGTGGTGAACCGCGACAGCTCATATGGCTCCCTTACCAGCTCGAAGACTGGCTGAGAGCGATCCAGTACGCTCGCGGCCTCCAGGAGATTGATCCAAAAAGAATCGCCCTGTGGGGCACGTCTTTGAGCGGTGGCCATGTTATTGTTCTCGCCGCAAAAGACAAAGAGATTGCCTGCGTGTCCGCGCAATGTCCGGGGCTGGATGGTCGGGCCTCAGGAGAGGCGATCTTAAAAAGAGAAGGCATCGGACACATCCTCCGTTTGGTGATGCACGGTCAACGGGATATGGTAAGATCCTGGTTTGGTCTTTCGCCCCACAAGATACCCATCGTGGGAAGACCGGGGAGTATTGCCATGTTAACCGCTCCGGATGCCTATGATTTTTTCGACAAATTTGCGCCAGAAAATTATGTCAACGAGGCCTGTGCCCGTATCGTTCTCCGCGGAGACGAGTACAGACCCGTGGAACATGCCCGGAACGTGCGTTGCCCGGTGCTGCTCCAGATATGTGATGATGACACCATAATCCCAAAAAGCGCCGCACAAGAGACCGAAAAACGGCTGGGGAAATACGCCGAGGTAAAACACTATCCCATTGGTCACTTTGATATCTATAGGGGGGAGAACTTTGAGAGAAGCGTAAACGATCACATTGACTTTTTTAAAAGGCACCTTTGATGGGAGCGTTTCCGGTTTGTTAATAGAGGCCTACAATCGAGTGAAGATATGCGAGGGTGTGGGCTTTTCTTCAGTATTCATAAAACCGTTGACAAACCGGTGATGCTCCCCCTTTGATTTTGGTGAGGGGATGGGGTAGCGCCCCTGAATATGGGTAAGGGTGATCGAGAGGGTCTATGGTTGGAACACCTTCAACCGTGGAACCGAACGAAAATGCTCATCCAGGGTAAAAAGAAAGACATCGTGAAATAGGCATACCTGGGCGATCAAGACATCCATTGGCGGAATTGTAATGCCTTTTTTGCGCAGTGAGGCATCCAGATCACCGGCAACATCCCAGACAGTTTCATCAACGGGGAGACGGATTAAGGCGTCAAACAATGGCAATATCTTCTTTTTGTCCCGCGGATGAAGGCCTCGTTTGATCTCAAATATGACCGGCCCACAGATCAGCACACGGTCATCCTTTAGTAGTTGTTGCGTAACCGTAACGATACCAGGTGTCTTACCCCGTAATGCATCCACCCACACAGAAGTATCTAACAAGACCGATTCCATGTTAGGTGTCATTTCTCTCTCCAATCTCTTTCAGCCATTGAACACGCCGGATATCCGTCTTATTGCCTTCCTCAATAGCCTTTTGATCCACATCAACTGTTCCGAGAAGACCCGCAAGTCTTTTTAGTTTTGCCCGCCGGATCTGTTCCTTAATCGCCAAAGCCACAGCAGCGGTCTTGGTTTTTGCATGGGATAATTCCACCAGTTCCCTGACCAGGTCTTCATCTAAGGTAACCGTCGTCCTCATGACAATCTCCATCACAATTTTTATATCATATTTTGTGCTAATCTATACCATAAGTCAAGGGGAAATAGCTACACAACATCTGGAGGAAACAGATCGGATATGAAGAACGCTAACGGTTCACGGCTCAGAAGGCTTCAGGGGTCCTGAGCCTTCATTTTTTGGAGTTGACCGCAAAAATTGACCATGGTAGTGATAGAAAGTTTTCGTTTCGGAATCCAAACCGGACTGTTTCAAAGAGACATGTCTGCTCTGAAAGGAGGTAACCATGAAAAGGATTATTGTCGCTTTGGTGGGAATCTGTTTTTTGATTTCGGGGACATTTGCGAGTGCGGGGGCAAGTGACGTCATGGTCGGGGCCGTGGTCCCGCTCACCGGCAAACTTGCGGTCTACGGAGAGGGATTCAAAGAGGCTATGCTTCTGGGACTGGATGAGGTCAATGCCGCAGGGGGAATCAATGGCAAACCGATGACGATCCTGTTTGAGGACAACAACTCCACGGCAAAGGGTTCGGTCTCCGCTATCCAAAAACTCATAACGGTCGATAAAGTCCCTGTTATCTTCGGCCCGGCCGCCAGCTCCAACTTTTTGGCGGTGTGCCCTATCGCTCAGAAGAACAGGACCATTCTTATCGGTGCGGAAAGCGCGGCCTCTGCCATTAGCAAATGCGGCTCCTACGTGTTTCGGGTCTTTCCTTCAGACCTCCTCCAGGGTAAAGGAGTTGCCGATCTTGCCAATAGCCTGGGGTACAAGGAGGTGGTACTCACCTATATCAACAACGATTGGGGTGTGGGTCTGGCAGATGTCTTTAAGAAACAGTTTCTGGGGGAAGGCGGAAAGATAATCGACGAATTTGCCCACGATGAAGGAAAGACCGATTATCGTAGTGAGGTCTTACGAATAAAGAAGAGCTCGCCCAAGGCAGTTGTAAACCTGACATATATCAAAGAGGGCGCTACCGTTCTCAAGCAGGCCTACGAGGCTGGCCTTAATGTCCAGTGGCTCATGGGTTCGGCCTCTAAATCCCCAAAGTTTGTGGGGTTGGCAGGAGGGGCAGCAGAGGGCGTGATCGGGACCTATCCGACATTCTCCCAGCAGACCTCCCAGTACAAGGCCTTTAAAGAGGCCTGGCAAAAAAAGTATCCCGGAAAGAAGCTCCCCATTTTTGGTGAATACAACTACGACATGGTCAAGTTGACAGCCAAGGCCCTTGCTGCGACAAAATCCATGTCTCCTGACGATATTCGAAGCGCACTCATGAAGGTCAGCAAAGGATATGTTGGCGTCACGGGTGATAAGACCTTTGATGCCAACGGAGATGTAAGCGCGACTTACGGACGATGGACAGTAAAGGGAGGAAAAATCCAGGACTACAAGTAATTCTGGAGGTCCAGAGATCAGAAAGGGGATCTTCGGGTCCCCTTTTTCCTGTGGGATAAGGACTCCGTAATGGCCTATTATGTGCAGCTCATTCTGAATGGGGTCATCGCCGGCTCGATTTACGCCCTGTTCGCGGTGGGTCTCACAATGGTTTACGGGGTCTTTCGTTTTATCAATTTTGCTCAGGGAGAGCTTATCGCCTGGGGGGCCTATCTTGTTCTCCTGTTCATGCACACCTCTTCCGTCCTTTCTGTCTGTCTTGCTGCCCTGCCCGCCCTGGCCCTTACCGTCGTCATCGGGCTTGCCCAGGACCGCTATGTTTACCGCCCCCTGCGGCATGGCAGTCGTATCACACTCTTGATCGCCTCCCTGGGGCTTTCCTATCTGCTCAGAAACGCAATTCGGCTCATCTGGGGATCGGACCTGATGACATATGGTCTTGAGCCTGCCCGGGGGATATCCTTTTGGGGGCTTACCATTACCCCTGTGCAGATCTCGATGGTGACTGCGGCGGTTCTTTTCCTGGGTGCCCTCTACGTTATACTTGGCAGAACCATGATTGGAAAGTGCCTCAGGGCGGTAGCCGACAACATGGCACTGGCCGAGATCATGGGCATCAATATGAAAAAGGTGGATTTGACGGTATGGGTGTTGGCCTCTGTCTTTTCCGGCGCAGGGGGAATCCTGTTGGCCCTGGATACCAATCTCGAGCCAATGATGGGGTTGATCAACCTGATAAAGGCCTTTGCCGCCGTCTTGTTGGGCGGAGCGGGAAATGTGTGGGGGGCGCTCCTGGGCGCCCTTTCAATTGGGATTGCCGAGAACCTGGGAGTGGCCTTTTTCTCGCCAGGATACAAGGACTTTATATCCTTTGCCTTGATCATCCTGATGCTGCTCTTCAGGCCGAGGGGTATCTTTGGCGTTGTCGGTGGGGTCCGATAGCTTATGGACTACCTTCTTCATATCGTGATTTTGGCCTTGATCTATTCGATCTTTGCCATTTCCCTCAACCTGGAACTGGGTTATACAGGGCTATACAATTTTGGCCATGTGGCCTTTTTTGGGATCGGTGCGTATACCTCGGCGCTGCTGAGCCTCGTCGGCCTGCCGGTGCCTTTCGCAATGGCCTGTGCGATGGTCGTTTCCGGAGCGGCAGGGACGCTTCTGGCCATCCCGGCACTCCGGCTTGCCGGGGATTACTTCGGCATCGCCACCCTGGCCTTCGGGGAGATGATCAGGCTCATCTTCCTCAACGAACGATGGCTCACCAAAGGGCCGATGGGGCTGCCCGGCATCCCCCGCCCCTTTTGGACCGGCGAAGGTGTTGCAGGGCTCCCGATGTTTCTCGCATTCTGTGTCATACTGGTATCGGTTGTACTCGTGATGGTGCATCGGATAACGACTTCGCCCTTTGGCCGCGCCTTAAAGGTGGTGCGAGAAGATGAGTACGTGGCTCAGGCCCTGGGGAAAAACGTGCTTTCATTAAAAATAAGGGCCATGGCCGTAGGCTCTGTGTTGGCCGGTCTGGCCGGTTGCTTGTGGGCACATTACGTAACCTACATCAGTCCCTCTGATTTCACGCTCAATGAAACCATACTTGTCCTTCTCTGTGTGGTCCTTGGCGGTCGGGGGACCAACTGGGGTCCTGTTCTGGGGGCATTCGTGATCATGTTCTTTCAGGAGTCTTTGAGATTTCTCCCGTTTCCCGGTGATTTCTCCCGTTTCATTGCCCCGCTTCAGGGAATGATTTATGGAGCGGTCCTCATCCTCCTCATGCTGAAACGACCTGAAGGACTCCTGCCCGAATACAAGGGATAGTTGTGCTAAGACTTGAAAATGTGACAAAGAGTTTCGGTGGCCTGATGGCAGTGAATGGGGTCACCCTCAAACTTGGTGATGTGGGGATCACGGGTCTGGTGGGCCCTAACGGGAGCGGAAAAACCACCCTCTTTCACCTAATCACCGGGTTCTATAAGCTGGATCAGGGATCGGTCTATGTAGAGGATAGGCTCATCAGCGGGCTCCAACCTCACAGCATCAGCCGGATGGGTATTGTTCGGACCTTTCAGCAGACAAGGACCCTTCCCTTTATGACCTCACTGGAGAGCCTCCTGTCAGCGCCTCCCGGTCAGACGGGCGAGCGGCTTTTGTCTGTCTTTCTGAGGCCGGACGCAGTGCGTAAAGAGGAGGAGAAAAACCGGGAGATGGCCCGAGAAATCCTTGATCTTCTTAAACTGACACCCCTTGCGGATCAACTTGCGAGCAGGCTCAGTTTTGGCCAGCAGAAACTCCTTGAACTCGGGAGGGTGCTGATGGCCAAGCCAAAAATGATCCTTCTCGACGAGCCGACCGCGGGCATAAACCCAACCTTGATCCGCCAATTGGTGGATCTTATCAGGAGACTTAGCAGCGAGGGAATCCAGATCTTCCTTATCGAGCACAACATGCCACTGGTGGCCGAGATTTGCCAGAGGATCTTTGTAATGGATTCAGGGGATCTGATATTCACCGGGACCCCTGCCGAGGCCAGAAAAGATCAACGGGTGATAGATGCCTACCTGGGGAGGGCCGGCCGTGCTGCTTAATGTGGACCGACTGAGTGCCGGCTATGGGCCAATCATTATCCTTCACGAGGTCAGCCTGGAAGTGCTCAAGGGCGAAATCGTATGCATTATTGGACCAAACGGAGCCGGGAAATCCACCATGTTGAGGGCCATTGCAGGTCAGATTGCCCCTTCGGGCGGAAAAATCATTTTTGATGGGAGGGATGCATCTCGGCAGAGCGTCGCGGAAAAGGGCCGAAACGGACTGATCTTTATCCCGCAGGGGGATAACATCTTCCCCGGTCTCACTGTCCTTGAAAATCTCGAGATCGCCGGTTCTGTCCTGCAGGATGATAAAGAGCTCCAAAAGGGTATCGAGAGGGTTCTTGAAAAATTCCCGATGATAAGCGAGAAAAAGGACCGCCCCGCTCGCGTGCTCTCCGGCGGACAGCGTCAGCTACTGGCGCTCAGTCGAATCCTTATTCTCAACCCCCGGCTCGCCCTTGTGGATGAACCCTCGCTGGGGCTTGCCCCGCTGTTTGTCGATCTCATTTTCGGAGAAATTCAGGATATGAACAGAAGGGATATCTCTTTCCTGATCGTGGAACAAAACGCCCGTAAAGGTCTGTCTGTTTCCCACAGAGGCTACGTCCTGGAACTGGGCGAGAACAGGCTCACCGGCACCGGACAGGATCTCCTTAATAACAGTGATGTCCAGCGGCTCTATCTGGGCGGTTAACCGGGCCCTCGGGTGTGGGGGACTTTTTTAGAGGACCACCTGCTCTCTGAACCCAAAGCGGATGGCGTTGTCCAGGTAGTAGATAAGGCTGGGTTGGAATTTGTAGAGCCTCACCTTGAATCGTTTTGAAAAGGCGGCCAGATCCAGTAATTGTCCGGGTTTAAAAAACTCTTCCGTAAAGGTAAACTTCTTCAGGTAGGCCCGGATGACCCGGACCGCCTCGGGACCCACAGAGACCGCCCCGATTTTCCCCGACATCTGAATCCCCCGGATCTCCTTCCAGGTGGATGCCACGGCATGGATCGCCGCGGATGCCTGGCCGCTTGCCAGGGATTCCTGGATATGTCTGGATTCGGGATCGGAGAAGAAGTAAAAACACGCGTTCAGATACACATAGTAGACCGCTGCGGCCCAGGCCAGGCCACCTTTGGCCGTGGCAAGGGTCAGGGTGCTCTCTTGATCGATGATCTCTTCTGCCAGTCCCTTCAGGTCGTGACGATGTTCGGGTGCCATTTTGAAAACCCTTACAAAACACTAGATCAGGGCCTTGGAATCGCAGGTGTCACACTCTAATTGGAGGGTGACATGACCGATATTGTGCCGGCGTAGTCTGTCTTCGATTTTTCCCCTCAACCTTTCGCACTCACTCATCATCATGTCTTCCACGTCCACGTGGGCCTCAAAGTGGATGTTCTGCTCATTGAGCATCCAGACGTGGACATGATGCATATTTTTGACACCCGGGATGGCCTCCACATCCCTCTGGATCTCCGTGAGGGAAATCGATTTGGGAGAGCCCATCATGATGACATTGGTGGCCTCTTTGATGATATCCCAGCTCCCCTTGAGGACATAAAGCGATATCAGGACCGTCAGCAATGGGTCCACCCAATAGACACCAAAAAAATAGATAAAGACCCCGCCGACGATCACCGCAACACTCGAGACCGCATCGCTAAAGAGGTGAAGATATGCGGAGCGGATATTCAGATTATCCTTGGAGCCCTTTCGCAGCAAAAGGGTCCCAATGATATTGGCGACCAGCCCGATTCCGGCCACACCCACCATGAGGGTCCCTTTGATCGGTTCAGGGGCCATGAACCGCTCATAGGCCTCCTTGATCAGAAAAAAGCAGATGGCGATCAGGACTGCCGAGTTGATAACGGCCGCAATGATTTCGGCCCGCTTTAACCCGAAGGTGTAGCTCTCGGTGCGGGCCCGTTCGCTCAGACGGACGGCAATATAGGCGACAATGATGGCGATGCCATCGCTAAAATTGTGGAGGGCATCCGAGATCAGCGACAGGCTGCCGGAGATAATCCCACCGATGACCTCTGCCACAGTGATGGCAAAGTTGAGCATCATGGTGATAAAGAGGCGGGTCTTGGATTGACCCCTGTGCGAATGATCTTCGCCCATGTTAACAAATCCAGTTATGGTGTCTCTTTACTACGGGGCGCATAGAGTTGTTTGCATCCTACTCAGTTCCCTCCTGACCCACAGTGGGGCTTCCCGACCACTACTTCTTTAGCTCCTCCCACTTATCGTCTATCAGCTCGAGCAGGACCCCATTCATCTTTTTGGGATGGATAAAGGCGAACTCGCAATCGCGAAAGGGTCTGACCACTTCTCCCCTGGCGTCCGGAATAAGCGGATAGTCCTTTGCCTCTAACTCATCAATGGCCTCGCGGGTGTTATCCACATTAAAGCTGATGAGCATGATGCCTTCACCATTTCGCTCGATGAACCGGGCCACATCTCCGTCTGGGGAGGTGGACTCCATTAACTCAAAACCTACTTCACCCACCCAGTATCTTGCCACATTGATCTTTTCAGGCTCATCCACGTAGGCGTCATCCGGCCCGGTCTTCCCCAGGATGGGTTCCCAGATCTTTTTGGCCGCTTCAAGGTCCTTGACGGCAATACAGATATGATCCACCTTATTTGTCTTCATTTCCCTCCCCTTTGGATTGACGACTGTGGTTTAACTTCGTTGCAATCCTCATCAAAGCGCCATGCGGTCGGGCCAGGTGGGTCTCCCGGTCGAGGACAATCGATAGACCCTTGTATAGCTTTAATGTAGCTACATCGTCAGGCCCAGAATTCCCGGCAACCATCCCTGAAAATGCCCCCCCTTTGAGAGAAAAGCCGCTGGGTCAAGGTCTTGGAGCGGCAATCGCCCGGCCTTTTTTGCCTTGACAAAGATTTTGTACACGGTATACAAGTCTAACTCAACAAAAAAGTTATATTTACAAAATATTCTAAATACTTAAACAGACAAGGGAGAAGACTATGGATCACAAAAAAGAGCTATACGCTACTGCATATAACCCCCTATTAATCACACCCCGGCGCCCCCTTCCAAGGGAGGTGGCAGTAATCGGGGCCGGAACCATCGGTCCCGACATCGGGTATTACCTCAAGAGCGCACTGCCAGATATCCGGCTATATCTGGTGGATGTGGCTGAAAGACCCCTTGAGAGCGCCAAAAAGAGGCTGGGAGGCTATGTGCAAAAGGCCCTGGATCGAAGAAAGATGAAGCCGGATAAGGCCGAAGTCGTCCTGGAAAATATCTCCTATACCATGGACTATGATCAGATAAGGGACTGCGATCTCGTCATCGAGGCCGCCACCGAGAGCATACCGCTTAAGCAAGCCATCTTTGATCGGGTGGAGAAGATCGTCGGTCAGGATACGATCATCACCTCAAACACCAGCTCGATCCCGGCCGATCGGATCTTTTCAAAGATGGCAAGACCCCAGCGGACCACCATTACGCACTTCTTTGCGCCGGCATGGCGGAGCCTGCCCGTGGAAGTCATAGACTGGGAGGGGGCAGACCAGGAGGTGGTGGATTATCTCTTTTGGTTTTTTGCCCGGGCCGGAAAGGCCCCCATCATCACGGACAACGTCATCTGTTTTATGCTGAACAGGGTCTTTGAAAACTGGTGTAACGAGGCCGCTTATCTCCTAAAGGATGCCACGGCCAGCCAGATCGACAAGGTGGCCGAGGAATTTGTCGCCGCCGGCCCCTTCTTTGTCCTCAATATGGCAAATGGCAACCCGATCCTCATCGAGACCAACACCCTCAAGATGGAGGAGGGCGCCCACTACAGACCGGCATCGATTCTGGCGTCGGTTGACCGGTGGTCCACCCACCGGCCGGGGAGCCAGGTGGATCTCCCCGATGACCTAAAAGGAGCCATTCGGGACAGGTTGCTGGGGATCTTATTTTCCCAGTCATTTGATATCATTGACAGGGGGATCGGCACCCGGGAAGACCTCAACTTTGGCTGTCAGATCGCACTCGGGTTCAAAAAGGGCCCCCTTGATATCATGCGTGAAGTGGGTGAAGGGGAGGTATCCCGAATCATGAAGAGATTTGAAGCGGAAAGACCGGGCTTCCCACAGCCCAAGGAGCCCTTTTCCGATTATCAATACTTTAGGCGACACGTCCTGGTGGATGACAGGGAAGGGGTCAAGATTATCACCTTCCGGAGACCCCAGGCCTTGAATGCCCTTACGGATGAGGTCAATGACGAAGTCCTTGCCGCCTTGGAGCAGTACGTGGATGACGCCTCGGTTGAGGGATTTGTCATTACGGGGTATGGGAACACGGCCTTTTCAGCCGGCGCCGACATCGGAAAATTCCCCAGTATGCTGGGTGATAAAGATGCCTCGGTCGAGTACTCGAGGGACTGTGCAAAGGTCCAGGCGTTTATGGACCGGATGGAAAAACCGGTGGTTGCCGCTGTAAATGGGCTCGCACTGGGTGGAGGACTGGAGGTGGCGCTCAGGTGTCACAGCATTGTGGCCACCCGGAATGCCCGGTTTCAGTTCCCGGAGATAACCCTTGGGATCCTGCCGGGGATAGGCGGGTGTGTGGTCCCCTATCGGAAATGGCCGCAGGGGGCTTCGCTCTTCCATGAAATGATCTGCCTCGCAAGACCCCTGGGGGCAAAGGAGGCATTTGAGATCGGGATGGTCAAAAAGACCGTGGGTGACTATCCCGCGCTCATCCAGGAGGCGATAAAGGCGGTCAAAGACCTCAAGGGCAAGATCGACAGGATACCTGAAGGAAAGGTCGAAATCGGGGACATCACCCTCCCTTCAGAGCCGATGGCCGGAAAACAACCCCTGAGCAAGGAGGCGGCCGCCATCGCTGCAAAGACCATCAAAAGAGCGGCCGCCGCCGAGAGCCTATCTGAGGCCCTTGAGATCGGCTACGATGGATTTGGTGAGATTGCATGCACTGCTGCCGCAAAGGAAGGGGTCTCGGCCTTTCTGGAAAAGAGAAGACCGGAATTCAAGAAGTAACCACCCCAGAAAGGCCCCCAAGCATCCCGGTTTTGTGGCCTTTGGCTTCGCAGGCTTCCCCGATGTCCCCACCTGGTGGCATTTGGGGAGCCAGTTCTCGTCCACTATCCGCCGTGAGCAGGACAATGTCCCCCCATCAAGTGTGCCAGTTCCTTGATCGCTTCGATATTTTCCTCCTCCCCTTCCCCCCTTTCAATGGAGACTAGAAGTTCGGCCTGGGCGATATCGATCTCCCCTGCACCCATATCCACAAATTTCATAAACTCCTTGCCGGGGCCTGAGTAATCCTTCTTTACTGTGTTAAAGGCGTGGGGGTCTGCGCGCCCACCACCTATGAAAGCAGGCACGAGTGTAAATAATTTTTCTAAAGAGATATTGACAAAAATAATTGCGGTTGTATAAAGCTAAAAACTAAGTTTAGTTTTTATGAACATGGTTCATATATCAAACAGCCTTAATAACAACTACATCTTAAAGGGAATTTTATAATTTGGGCCATGGAAAATTTACGGTTTGAACGGCTACCCTTTCGGCGAACTTCCGAGCGCATAGAAAAGATAATTAGAGAGGCAATACTCGGGGGAAAACTCAAACGTGGCGATCGGCTTCCAACAGAAAAGGAGATGGCAGCACAATTCGGAGTAAGCATAGTTACCCTAAGGGAGGCCTTAAGGGGGTTAGAGATTCTGGGACTGATCGAAAAAAAGAAAGGACAGGGGGGTGGCGTTTTTGTCTCTGAAATAGATGTTGATTCAATAAAAGTTCCCTTAGAGTACTTCTTGCGGTTAAAAGATCTGTCACCCCAACACCTTTATCAGGTACGAAAGATTATTGAACCGCCTGCCATAAGGTTAGCAAGCCAAAAAATAACCCCTGATGAAATCGAAAAAATAGAAGAGAACGTATCCTCTTGTGAGGAGCAATTAGAAAATGTAGGCCCGGTCCTCAATGAAGAAGACTTTTTTGAATTGGACCAAAAAAATAACGACTTCCACCGCCTGGTTGTCGGAGCAACCCATAACCCCATATTGAGTTTGACTATCGATTATGTTTTCGATTTTCTCTGGGCATGCGAGACCAATTTGTTGATACCAGATGTTGATTATTCCATAGACAACGTAAAGGATCACAGAAGGATTTTGGAAGGTCTAAAAAAGAGAGATGCAGAAAGGTGTGAACAAGAAATGTTTCGCCATCTGAGAAGATTAGATGAATATCTTATAGAAAAAGAGAAAATGTTACAGTCCAATCGGTCAGAGCAGATCCCGAGAGGCAAAGGATAATCAAAAATGGATACCTCGACTATAAACCAAAAACACAAAGACTACCTGTATCCTTGCATCGCCAATTATTATTCGACCCCCCTTCCCATCAAAAAGGGACAGGGGCTCTATGTCTACGACTGGGAAGGCAACAGGTATTTGGATTTTTTTGGTGGCATATTGACCATCAGCATCGGTCACTGCCAGCCAGAGATCATTAAAGAGGTAGATGATCAGATCCATACCCTGCAACATATATCAACCTTATATCCCACCTATCCCACGGTGGCATTGGCAGAGAAGCTGTCACAGATAACCCCAGGAAATTTAGAAAAATGTTTCTTTACGAATTCGGGAACAGAAGCAAACGAGACAGCTATCTTGACTGCCCAGCTTTTTACAGGAGTGAGAGAGATCGTTGCGCTCCGTCATAGCTACCATGGAAGATCTTTCTTGGCGATGACACTGACAGGTCATGCTGCCTGGAGGGTTGGCGGCAATCACATCTCTGGCATCACTCATGCAGCAAGTCCCTACTGTTTCCGTTGTTCGTTTGGCGCAACTTATCCGAATTGTGAGATTGAATGCGCAAAGGAAATTGATGAGCTCATAAAAACAACCACGTCCGGTAAGATAGCAGCGTTTATTGCCGAGCCAATCCAAGGGGTGGGAGGGTTTATTACCCCCCCGAAGGAGTATTTTGAGATAGCTGTTGAAATCATAAAGAAATATGGTGGGCTCTTTATCTCTGATGAGGTTCAAACCGGCTTTGGAAGGACAGGTGGGAAATGGTTTGGAATAGAGCACTGGGGAGTCAAACCCGATATAATGACCTTTGCCAAAGGCCTGGCAAATGGGATTCCCATCGGGGCAACCATTGCGACACGGGAGGTGGCTGACAGCTTTCAAGGATCCTCCATCTCTACCTTTGGGGGAAATCCAGTCAGTGCCAGGGGGGGGTTGGCCACCCTCAAATACATTGAAGAGCACGATCTGATCAAACATGTTGAAACAGCAGGAGACCATCTCCAGGAGAGGCTACTGGAACTCAAAGATAAATATCCGTTGATAGGGGATGTGAGGGGAAAGGGTTTAATGCTCGGAATAGAGCTAGTCAAAGAAAAGAAAGAGCCTGCTATCGATGAAATCCTTGCGCTCTTTGAAAATACGAAAAAGAGAGGACTTCTTATCGGGAGAGGCGGACTGCATGGAAATGTGGCGAGGGTCTCTCCGCCAATGACTGTTGATAGCTCGGCGATCGATGAAGCCATTAGGATTCTAGACAAATCCTTTGCGGAAATATAAAGAGGCCCTGCCATGATACGAAATCCACAGTGGGTCCTTTTGCAAAAACCTATCAATACCGCTTTGTTGTGTTGTTTTTATGAAGCCATCAAAATGCGAACGAGAAGGTGAAGATGCCGTAATCTTTGTAGATGAATACTCAGCGAGAGGAGATCAAGATGGATAGCAAGGTAAAAGGGTTGATGGAAGAGGCCTTGGTTGTCGACGGGCACAATCACATGATGATGGAAATTGCCAAGCGGAGAAACAGGGGGGATCGGGCTGTCTTTTCAAATTACTTGGCCCCCTTCCTGCGTGAGGCAGGGGTGAATGTGATCATGACCCAAGTCGGGGGTGATAATTGCAGTCTGACCAATGACACGGACCTGTTGCTGTGGGGGTCGATCTCAATCCTCGATATGTTGTGGGAGGAAGCAGAAGAGAGTAGCGACACCATGGCAATATGTGTGGACTGTAAAGAGATGGACGCCACCTTAGCCGAGGGCAAGATTGCTGTCTTAATGACGATGGAAGGTGCAAGGCCCTTGGAAGGCAAACCAGACCGCCAAAACCTGGCCGTACTGAGGAGTTTTTATAGACAGGGTCTTCGGGCTCTTCAGCTTGTGGATAATGGCCGAAACCGACTCTGTGACGGCAAGGGTGAAGCCCGGACCAAAGGTGGACTGACCAATTTTGGCGTCTCGGTGGTCAAGGAAATGAACCGTCTGGGAATGCTCATTGACCTCGCGCACATATCAGAACCGGGATCTCTGGAAGTGCTCGGGGTAAGCACGGACCCGGTCATTGATTCCCATTCCAATTGTCTGGCCGTTTGCGACCACCCGCGAAACCTGACCGATGAGCAAATAAAGGCAATCGCTCGTGGGGGTGGGGTGATCGGGTTGAGCTGTAACAGCGCAATGGTGAGCAAGGAAAATGAAAATCCCACCATCGAAGATCTGCTAAAACATCTGGATCACGTTGTCGAACTGGTGGGGATCGATCATGTGGGTCTGGGTCCGGATCTCATAGAACCCCACAATATGCTGATGGCTGATGGCTGGTTAGAGGGGCTTTACTATGAGGTCAGGGAATTCCTATACCTTGAACGAATAAATGACCCAACAGGTATGCCTCTGTTTCTCTCACTGATCACGGAGGGCCTTATCAAGCGGGGCTTGAAAGATGAGGAGGCAAAGAAGGTCTTGGGGGGGAACTGGATCCGGGTGTATCGACAGGTGATCGGATAGAAACGCTATTTGAGCGGTCTGGGTAGACCTCCATGTTGCATTGGATCTCGGCACCGGCCAAAGGGTATGCAGACAATTTACACATGGTCTAGGAACCGGGTTACTAAAGGCAGTAACTGAAAGGAGATACAGAATGGGAACAATCGTAATCAAAGACACGACCTTGATTGACGGTACGGGTAATCCTCCCAATGAGCATTCAACGGTCGTGGTTGAAGACTCCAAGATAAGGGCTGTCGGTCCAAATGAGACAATTCAAATCCCCCAGGGTGAGGATGTTGAGATCATTGAGGCCGAGGGAAAAACCCTTATGCCTGGGCTCATTGACGGTCATCTTCACATGGGCATCATCGGTGAATCCACCGGGTTTTATTCCACGCCCATCTACAACAACAGTCTGGACCTTGCAATGAAGGCGGTCCCCTGTCTAAAGAGGACACTTGAAATGGGGTTTACGACTGTCAGAGATGGCGGATCCGGGTGGGATTGGATGGAGGTGGCCCTGAGCAATGCCATAAAGAGGGGGGACATACCGGGACCCCGTTATATCACTGCGGGATACCACTTGACTGTGACTGGCGGCCACGGCTATTTCCTTCCCCCGTGGCTCGCCCGCTTTGGACCCACTGAGCAAACAGGCATGCACTGCGACGGGCCCGATCAATGGAGAAAGGCGGCCCGGCTAAACCTCTATAATGGAACAGATAACGTGAAGTTGGTTGCCAGCCGTGGCTTTCTCAGCTCAGGCCTGAGAGGGGATGCCCCCCCAACAGCGGCACAGGCCACAGTAGAGGAAATGAAGGCGGCCGTGGATGAGGCCCACAAAGTGGGGAAAAAGGCCTTTGCCCATGCAAATGGGCATGATGCCATCAAGAAGGCCATAGAAGCGGGCGTGGACTCCATCGTCCATGGGTGGTACATGTCCGAGGAATGCGCCGATATGATGGTGGAGAGAGGGGTGGTCTTAGAACCGACGACCCTATGTATCAAACTGGTAAGGGACCAGGGAAGGGGCGAGTTGCTCGATGCGATGGTAGACAAGGCCGCCGCATATTGGGAACTCAAAGAAAAAGAATTTGCCGTGATCCTTAGAAAAGGCATAACCATATCTTTTTCATCGGATATGGGGTGTCCATATCTATATCATGGCGAAAATGCAATTGAATTGGCTTCGCTGGTTGAGTTGGGGATGACGCCCATGGAGGCCATTGTCTCGGCCACAAAAACGGCGGCCAATACGATCGGACTTGGTGACCAGATCGGCACAATAGAAGAGGGGAAAATGGCAGATATCATCCTGATTAATGGAGATCCCCTTGGCAATATCGCCGTACTCCAGGAAGAGGCCAATATAGAGATGGTGATGCAAGAAGGAAAGATCATTATCACCAGATAGCGGTCAGCAATAGAATTGGTTCAAAGGCGATTCAAGACGGTTTGACATTAGAAGCGATTCGACGTTAAGGCCGTTTGCCAAGATGTTGTGGGTGGGACTTTTTTGGGGCTCAAGAAGGGAGGTTGGCCTTGGTTGGTTTGGAAAATCTTGGAAAGATGCGAAGGGAGGTGATACCCACCCGGTAGGATCAGTGGTCTAAGAGAAACAGGTTTAGACCCGTCATAACACAAACTCTCAAACAGTTTAGACATCTTGAAAGGAGGAAACAGAGATGAGGTCAATGGTTGAGCGAATCGGCGTAATTGGTGCAGTGTTGCTATTGGTCATGGGAGCTGTGGTAGGCCAAGCTGATGCCGCCCAGGAATTGGCGAAAGATCAGGTGGCGGTCTATGGACTCACCACAGGTGACATCGGTACCATTGATCCACACGGGGGATTGTTAGTCCAGGATCGGTTTCTCTTTCCCCACATATACAGTGGATTGGTCCGCTATCCCATCGGGAACTGTAATGCCGGATATTTTGAGCCGGATCTTGCCACAAAATGGGAGGTCTCGGATGATAAGTTGACGTGGACTTTCTATCTCAGAAAAGGGGTACAATTTCATTGGGGATACGGGGAGTTTACCTCGGCAGATGTGGTGTATTCTTATGAGCGGGCCAAGAACGGCAAGACCTCCGCACACCGCAGTGCTTATGGCAACTTCAAAGAAATAAAGGCAGTTGACAAATATACCGTACAAATCATCACCGCCAAACCAGACCCCTTTCTTCTCGACAAGGTGGCCAACTTTCTGGGGGGATTTATTGTATGCAAAAAGGCCCTCGAAAAGGCGGGGGCTTTTAACCGGGGGATAAGCCCCAGCAGGGATGAGGCCGTGGGGACGGGCAAATTCAAGTTCTTTGAATATAAGCCCAAAGATAGCATTATCCTTGTAAGAAACGACGATTACTGGGAGGGGAAGCTCATCATAGAAAAGCTGGTCGGGAAATATATAGCGAGTGATGGCGCACGGGAAATTGCCCTCCTTGATGGCGAAATCGCAGCAACCATTGGGCAGCATGATTTCAAATGGCTCCAACATGTGATGAAAAAGGGAATCATACTGGAACGGATGGGACCCATAGACCTGAAGGCGATGTATCTCAATCTAAAGATGAAGCCCTTTAACAATAAGAAAGTGAGACAAGCCTTTGCATACGCAACAGGTCAACAGGCAATCATTGATATGCAAGGAAAGCCTATTTCAGGAGTCTGTACTTCTCCTGTTCCTTCGGGCACCTATGGCCATATTGATGCCGGGTGGGAGAATTACAAGCGAGATCCCGAGAAGGCCAAGAATTTGATGGCTGAAGCCGGTTACCCAAACGGGTTTACTATCAAGTTGTTTATGTCAACGGGATGGTGGTACTTGGATAAGATGGTCGTTTATCAGGCCCTATGCAAAGAGGTGGGAATCAATCTCGATATGACCCTTGTAGACCACAGCGCGTACAAGACCAAGATCATGGAGGGTCTAAACCCCCTGGTCATCTGGGGGATGAGGTTACCATTGGCAACCACCTGGCTGCGTGACCTGTATAGTTCCCAGTCCATGATAGGGACCCCCACCGCCGCTCACAATTTTATGTATTACTCCAACCCTGAAGTTGACAGGTTGATAGAAGTGGCGGAGACGACCTTTGACGAAAAGGAACGATTAGATGCCCTGGCAAAGGCCCAGCGAATCATCGTAGAAGATCTTCCTGCCGTTCCCAGCGTAGAAACCTATACACCGATGGTAAGAAATCCCTGGTTTGATCTGGGCTACGAGCCAAAAAATAACTTTATCTGGGCCTACCAGATCGGCATGAATACTAAAATACTAAAACATTAGAGATTTGCCTGTTTCTCCAGGCGAGTGTAAGAAACAAATCGGTAGGGAAGGAGACTGGATTATGGAATCTATCACAGATTCTGTTGGCTTTCATCGGGTCTCCTTCCCTGGCAGCACGCAAGAGAAGCGGTTCGGTTCCTATATCTTTTTATGACTCAATCTGTATCACAATCGAACCATCAACGAATAAAGGGGCTTCCATTTTAACCCCCCGCCCAGATCTCATCTAAGTTAAGGGGATTGACGCTTCCCAATGTCACCCGGTTCGTCTTAGTGATAAAATAGAGGAGAGAAACGTGAGCGCCTATTTAGTGCGAGCCCTTATCAGGGCATTTTTTACGATGTTCATCGTCATGACGATCGTTTTCGTCTTGCTGCGATCCGGGCCCATAGATCCTGCACACTTTATCCTGGGTGACTACGCAACGGCAGAGGCCCTGGCAAACCTCAGAAACCAAATGTTACTCGATAGACCCATTTATGTTCAATATTTTCATTTCATTACTCGTATGATCCATGGGGACTTGGGGCGATCGTTTATCAATAAACAGAGCGTTTTGTCACAGCTGGTGGCGGTCTTGCCCCACACCATTGAACTCGTCTTATCTGGTGTCTTGCTGGGTATTCTGTTGGGTGTGCCTCCGGGGGTAATCGCAGCACTTAGACCAAACAGTATTTCTGACCACCTGATAAGGTTGGTAACACTGGTTGGGATATCGGTGCCCATATTCGTGTCGGGGATATTTCTGATATCACTATTCTCTCTGACATTAGGCTGGCTTCCGGTGATGGAACCAGTTGATGGCGGACTAAAAGGCCGGATTCTCACCTTGATACTTCCGGCCTTTAGCTGCGGAATTTGGATGCTGGCCAGTATTGCTCGACTCACCAGGGCTTCGCTACTCGATGTACTAAAGAAGGATTATGTTATTACGGCACGCTCAAAAGGCCTTCGGGAGACCGTAGTCATACTAAAACACGCCTTGAGAAATGCGATTCTGCCTCTGGTCACTTTTCTCGGGATCTACATAAACATACTGCTTGGGAGTGCGGTTCTCGTTGAAGTGGTATTTACCAGACCAGGTGTAGGTCGCCTGATCGTCGAAAGCATCATATCGGGTGATTTCGCCATGGTCCAGGTTATCATTATGCTTTACGCAGGAGCCGTCGTTATCGTGAACCTTTTGGTGGACTTTGGGTATTCTTTTGTGGACCCACGGATAGTTTACAAATAGGGCTCAGTTTGCCGACCGACTACCCAGGAGCCATAACCCTTTTTGGAGTGGATTTAGTGTGAGGGCACTGCCTCCAAGAGCTTTCGATGAAGCTGAATTTTCTCTATTTTAAACGCAACCTATCGATGTTTGTAGGGATTGCAATGTTCATCATCGTGGTGGGCGTTTCGGTTTTCGCACCCCTTATTGCACCCTACGATCCACTTAAGATCAATGTAACCAAAAGACTGGAACCTATGAACAAAGAGCATATTCTGGGAACGGATTTCTGGGGAAGGGATTTGTTCTCGCGGATCATCTATGGGGGCAGGGTCTCTCTGACCATTGGAATTTCTTCCATTGCCATGAGTATGTTTTTTGGTGTCTTGTTCGGTGTTGTGGCCGGGTATTATTCAGAGAGCCTATTTGCGAGTTTTATCGTGTGGATTACAGACATTACCATGTCCTTCCCCACGGTGATCCTGGGGGCCATGATCGGGATCACGTTTGGTCCCGGCCTGTTCAATACCATTATTGCCATTGCAGTGGCGTTTTTTCCAAGATTCATCAGGCTCGCACGGGGAAATACCCTCTCCGTCAAGGAGGAAGTCTACATTACGGCAGGCAGAAGTATCGGAATGTCCGATTTTCGGCTTCTTTTCATCCATCTGATCCCTAACATTATTTCACCCGTTGTTGTGATGGCGGTCATTTGGATGAGCAATGCCATTACCCTTGAAGTCGCTTTGAGCTTCTTGGGCTTGGGTGTACCGCCGCCAACCCCCAGCTGGGGGACCATCCTTCAGGATAATTTAAGGGTCTTCAGGATGCTGCCCACGGCAATTATATGGCCTTGTGTTGCCTTGGCATGGACAGTACAGTCCCTCAACCTGATCGGTGATCGATTTCGAGATGTTTTGGATCCAAAGATGAGGTAAATTTAGAGCGAAAGAAATGGGCATTTTAGGTAATGAGAACGCAAACAGTCACTTGCTAAGGGTTGACAATTTAAAGACCTATTTTTACACCGACGACGGTATAGCCAAGGCCGTGGATGGGGTGAGCTTTTCTATTGAAAAAGGAGAGACCTTAGGTATCGTCGGAGAGTCGGGGTGTGGAAAGAGCGTAACCGCTCGTTCGATCATGCGACTCATCCCACAGCCTCCGGGTAGAATAGAATCGGGTGAGATTCTCTTTGAGGGCAAAGATATCCTGACCTTATCCCAAGATGAAATGAGGAAGACAAGGGGGGATAAGATCTCGATGATATTTCAAGATCCCATGACTTCTTTGAATCCCGTGTTCAAAATCGGAAAGCAAATTGCAGAAGCCATTACCCTTCACCAGGGCCTCAACAAGAAGGAGGCCATGGAAAAGTCAATCGAAATGCTCCAGATGGTCAAAATCCCATCCCCAAGAGAACGGGCCTCCGAGTATCCGCATCAGTTGAGTGGGGGGATGCGCCAGCGGGTAATGATCGCCATGGCCCTATCCTGCCGGCCACGACTGATGATCGCCGATGAGCCAACGACAGCGCTGGACGTGACTATCCAGGCTCAAATTCTCGATCTGATGCATAATCTCAAAGAAGAAACAAAAGCCGCCATCATTCTTATTACTCATAACATGGGAATCGTTGCCGAAACGGCTCAAAACGTTATCGTCATGTATGCTGGCAAGGTCATGGAATACGCGCCCGTAGAGGACCTTTTTGATAATCCATTTCATCCCTATACACAGAGCCTTTTAAAATCGATTCCCCGACCCGATCTTGTTCAGAAAAGGAAGAAGCTCCACGTGATACCCGGTATTGTACCGAACCTCGTAAACCTTCCTGTGGGATGTAAGCTCAACAACCGCTGCGAAAAGGCCTTTTCACAATGCTTTGAAGAAGAACCAGAGCTCTTTGATCCCCATGCCGGTCACCTGGTTCGCTGCTGGCTCTATCAATAGCGAAAAACAACGAGAGGAATCCAAGTTGAAGGACGAAGTATTGATCAGACTTGAAAACGTAAAAAAATACTATCCTATCCTGAGTGGATTGTTCTCTAAGACAACCGGTTATGTAAAGGCGGTGGACGGTGTAACCCTATCCATCGGTAAAGGGGAAACCTTAGGGTTGGTCGGAGAGAGCGGATGCGGAAAATCGACGCTTGGAAAATTGATTCTCCGACTTGAAGACGCAACCGAGGGAAAAGTTTATTTTGAGGGCAAAAATATCCTTGAACTCGACAAGCACAGGATTAGAGAGCTGCGCCGGGGCATGCAGATCATCTTTCAAGACCCTTATTCCTCCCTTAACTTTCGGAGAACAGTTGGTCAGAGCATCGAAGAACCATTTATTGTTCACAATATCTATGACAACAAAGAAGAGAGACGGAAGAAGGTCCTGAGCTTGATGGAAGAAGTCGGTCTCCGATCCGAATACATAAACCGCTATCCGCATGAGTTTTCTGGCGGGCAGACCCAAAGGATAGGCGTTGCGCGGGCCTTGGCATTAAACCCCAAGCTAATCGTCTGTGATGAGCCGGTATCTGCCCTTGATGTCTCCATTCAGGCCCAGGTCATTAACCTTCTCGAAGAACTTCAGGAAAAACATAACTTAACCTATCTCTTTATTTCCCACGACTTGAGTGTTGTGGAGCACATCAGCGACCGGGTTGCGGTAATGTATTTGGGTCGTATTGTGGAGATCTCTACCAGTGACGAGATCTATGCCAACCCCATGCACCCTTACACCAAGGCATTGATATCTGCCTCTCCTATACCCAATCCCAAAATAAAAAAGGATAGAATTATTTTGGAAGGAGATGTTCCCAGCCCCATCGAGCCCCCGAGCGGGTGTCATTTCCATCCACGGTGCCCCAGCGCCTTGGGGCTGTGCGACAAAACCAGTCCAGAATTGAGAGAAATAGAAACAAATCATCTGGTTAGCTGCCATCTAATAAAGTGAGTCAACCGATGCAGACTTGATTTATGGTAACAATTTAGCCCTTTGAAAGCCGGGGAATGGGGGTTCCGTTTTGAAAAGGGCTTTCTCCCTGACTAGGCACTTAAGGGGGAGGTTTATTGCGTTGATACGGTTTAGGAAGTGTTTGACTAGTAACCGAGTCTTGTGCGGGGTCGAATAACCAAGGTTGAAATGCAAGGAAGCCTATAAGATTCCAGGTAAAGATAGTGAATAAGCGTCAAAGACGCCATGTCTAGGAGGTACGAAAGCCATGGGCAATTATGATGATGTCTTTAAGTATATTGATGACAATTTTGATGAACATCTGAAAATTATTCAAAACCATCTGCGACAAACCAGCGTCTCACATACAAATGAGGGAGTTATGGAGTATGCGGAGATGTTGGCCGACTCGATTCGAGAACTTGGTGGAGAAGACGTTCAACTGGTTCCTTTGACAGATGGATATCCTGTGGTCTTTGGTAAGGTCATGTCAAAGAATCCAACCGCAAGGACATTAATCCTATACTCCCTCTATGATTTGATGCCTTATGACGAAGAGGGTTGGAAGGTTCACCCTCTTTCAGCCGAGATCGTTGATGCAGAGTTTATTGATCTTCCAAAGGATTTTGGTAAATGCATTGTCGCCCGGGGGGCAAGGAATCAAAAAGGACCGAATATGGCCTTTATAAACGCCCTCAGATCCATAAAGGCAGTAAGGGGGGACCTGCCGGTGAATATTATGTTCGCCATCGAGGGTGAGGAGGAACTGGGGAGCCCACATCTGTTCGAGTTTCGAGATAAAATGCTCGAAGAGCTAAAGAAGGCCGACGCCGTTTTCTATCCCAATCCCTCAACGGATATTTATGGGCGCCAGCAGATTTTCTTGGGATTCAAGGGTATTATGTGTCTGGAGCTTGAGATAAGAGGGGGCGACTGGGGGGGGCCGACCGAGCGGGCATTGTTCTCAGCAGATGATGCCTGGGTTGATTCACCTGCCTGGAGACTAATTCGGGCTCTTAACACGTTAAAAGATGCTGATGATAAGATACTTGTTGAGGGCTTTTATGACGATGTTGCTCCGTTGACTATTGACGAGAAGAAGATGATCCAAGAGATTAAAGACACCTTTGATGAACAAAAAGAGATGCAGAGACTGGGGATAAGAAAGTTTAAGAGGGGACGCGGTGGAAAAGAGTATCTTTCGGACTATATTGCGGGGCCACGGATCAATATTGACGGTTTTGAAGGTGGATATACAGGCCCCAATATCAAGACAAACTTTCCCGATAGTGCCAAGGCAAAGGTGGATATCCGGCTGGTTCCGAACCAGGACTATGATGACATACTCAGAAAGCTGAGAAGCCATTTCGATGCACACGGTTTCACGGAATTGCAAATGCGTTCTTTTGGCGGCTACAACTGGAGCAAGACACCCTTGAACGCCGACATCATACAGGCCCAAATCAAGGCCTCTAAGATGTTCGGAATGGAACAGGCCATCTGGCCAATTTATTACGCCTCCACGCCCCTGGTTGTCTTTTCAGGCCCCCCCCTGTCTCTACCGGTGGCCAATACAGGCTTGGGGCGCATGGGAAGATTCCACGAGGCCAATGAATATATCACGGTGGAGGGTGTTCGAGCTTTTGAGCAATACTGTGTGGCTATGCTTTACGAATATGCTGCCCTCTAATTAGGGCTTTAACCATGTTAGCAAAAGGAGGATGAGATGGAAGAAAGAGCAAGGGCGTTGCACGATGAGGCTGTGGTTGTTGATGGTCATAATCACATGATGATGGAACTTGCAAAACGAAGAAACAGGGGGGATCGGGCTGTTTTTTCAAATTATTATGCCCCGATGATTCGTAAGGCCGGTGTAAATGCTATTACTGCTGTGGTTGGTGGTGATAACACATGTCTGACCAATGATTCCGATCTTATGTTGTGGGGTTCTCTTTGGGTCTTCGACATGTTATGGGAAGAGGCAAAAGAAAGTAGTGACACTATATCCATATGTCTCAGTGGTGCAGATATAGATGCTGCTCTTTCGGAATCAAAGATCCCCATCATTTTGACCATTGAGGGTGGAAGACCCCTGGAAGGTAAACCGAACCTTGAGACTTTGGTGGGACTAAGAACCTTTTACGCCCTCGGCCTGAGAGGGGTACAGCTTGTGGACAACGGTCGGAACAGGATCGGTGATGGTAAAGGAGAGTCCAGGACAAAAGGTGGACTGACCAATTTCGGAATTTCGGCGGTTGAGGAAATGAACCGACTGGGTATGTTCGTTGACGTGGCCCATTTGACTGTGCCAGGTTTCTGGGATGTGATTGAAACCAGCAAGGATCCAATCATAGACTCTCACTCCAACTGTCAGGCGGTCTGCGATCACCC
The DNA here is from genome assembly GCA_964639275.1 of uncultured Desulfobacteraceae bacterium. Taxonomy (GTDB): domain Bacteria; phylum Desulfobacterota; class DSM-4660; order Desulfatiglandales; family Desulfatiglandaceae; genus CAZXCQ01. The sequence continues at coordinate 26,810 of CAZXCQ010000027.1, forward strand.
TCGCAACCTTACCGACGAACAGATTAAGGCGATAGCCAAAGGAGGCGGTGTTATTGGCCTGAGCTGCCATACGGCAATGGTAAACAGCGAAAAGAACAAGCCGACTGTCGAGGATCTGATGCCCCACATTGACCATATCGCTGAATTGGTAGGCATTGAACATGTGGGATTGGGTCCAGACCACACCGAGTTTGAAATAGAATGCAATATCTGGACCCCTGCCCCTGGTTGGCTTGAAGGGGTTTTCTATGGGATTAGAGACACCTACTTTATTGAAAATCTAAACAGTATAGAGGGATTCCCGCTGTTTACAGAGGCACTGATTAAACGCGGTTACTCTAATGAGGATATCAAAAAGGTATTGGGTGAAAACTGGCTGCGTGTTTACAGGCAAGTAATTCGGTGAGTTTCTTTTAATAGTACCACTATTCCTGTGGTCATGCTCAATCGGCACAGCCAAATCTGACCCAAATCTGGACGCCAATTCTGCGAAGTTATTTCTGCGCAAGCCCTAAGGGCCGCCGTTGATGAGGCCCATAAGATGGGGAAAAAGGTGTTTGCCCATGCGAACGGGCGCCAAGCGATTATGAAAGCCGTTCAAGCGGGGGTAGATTTTATTGTGGACGGGTTTTACATTGACGCGGAATGTGCTGAAATGATATTGGAAAAGGATGTGGTCTTAGAACCCACCGCCATGGTCATTAAGGTAATTTGCGATTACGGCACGGGTGAAATGCCTGACGTAATGCTGGAAAAAGCCCGTGAATATTGGAAACTCAAAGAAAAGGAGTTCGCCATAATACTTGAAAAGGGCGTATCAGTTTCATTTTCATCTGATATGGGTTGCCCCTTCTTATATCACGGTGAGAATGCCAGGGAACTTGCTGCATGTGTTGAATTGGGCATGACGCCCATGCTGCTATCGTGTCGGCGACAAAGACGGCAGCCCATGCAGTTGGCCTGGGTGATCAGATCGGTACGGTTGAAGAGGGAAAGATTGCAGATATCATTCTGGTAGACGGAGACCCGCTTACCAACATAGAGGTCCTTCATACTGAGGAAAAGACACGCCTGGTTATGAAGGAAGGAGAAATCATTATCACCAGATAGGGTCACAAAAACTGACCGCCCGTCTTGAAATACGAAACATGAGGATCGGAGCCTGTCCCCAAGAGAAGCACCATCCCATGGAAACGAGAAGACCCATATTGATCTTTCAGTACTCCGAGAGGATAAAATCGGAACTCATCATCGCCTTCGAGCTCCTGGCAAAGATGGTGACGCTTGAGGGTGACGAACTCTCGGGTGCGAAAAAACTGATGATCAGATTCCTCGAGGCCTTGATGGGTGAAATCAGGATTGTCCAGAATATAGAAAAGTCGGTCAACAGCGGCTTTCTGCTCCTCTGTCGGCCCTGAGGGTAGGGTGCGGAGGGTTTGTGGACGGGTGCAAATTATCGATGAGCCCAGGACAAGATGAGCCCAGGACAAAATGGGACCCCAAAAACAAAAAAAGAAGGTCAACGCCATTCGTATCAACGACAAATGGTGTAAGCAGTGCGGCATCTGTGTCGAGTTTTGTCCAAGAGAAGTCCTTGTCATTGAAACCAGACCGATCCCGACCGCAACCGATCTTGCCAACTGCACTGCCTGCCGGATGTGCGAACTTCATTGCCCGGACTATGCCATAAGTGTAGAGGAGATCAACGCATAGTGAAAGGGACAGAACGACTGATGATGGGCAATGAGGCCTGTGTCGAGGGGGCTATTGCAGCCGGGGTCCGTTTTTTTGCCGGCTATCCCATCACCCCTGCCTCTGAGATTGCCGAACTCATGGCCGTTCGACTGCCTCAGGTGGGGGGTTGTTTTGTTCAGATGGAAGATGAGCTTGGAAGCATCACTGCTGCCACAGGGGCCGCGCTGGGGGGTATGAAAGCGATGACCGCGTCGAGTGGACCGGGGATTTCTCTGATGCAGGAAGGCATCGGGGCCGCAGCCATAATGGAAGTCCCGATCGTCATCGTCAATGTCCAGCGCGGTGGGCCCGGTATCGGGAATATCCAGCCCTCGCAGGGTGATATAATGCAGGCCCGCTGGGGGGCCCACGGGGGTCCCCAAATGATCGCGCTCGCCCCCTCCTCGGTGAAGGAGTGTTTTGATCTGACGGTCACCGCTGTCAACCTGGCCGAACGATTCAGGGTCCCGGTGATGGTACTATCAGATGCCTCGATCGGACATATGCGAGAGAAATTGCTGGTTCCGGATTCAGTCGTGTGCACAGACCGCAAACGACCGACAGTCCCTCCGGAGGACTTTTTGACCTACGACACGGGTGATGCGGATGGCGTCCCTCCCATGGCCGACCTGGGCACGGCATGTCGGTCTCACTACACGAGTTTTATGCACCACAAGGACGGATCAGCCGCCTGGACCGATCTTGAAACGACAGAGGCCCTGGTAAAGCGGCTCTCCAACAAAATCATGTACCATCAGGATAAAACAATCATGTTGGAGCGTTTCAAACTGGAAGACGCCAAGGTTGTAATCGTGGCCTACGGGTCCACCTCAAGACCGTCCAAGGCGGCGGTTACCACGGCCAGAGAAAAGGGGATAAGGGCCGGTCTGCTCAAACTACTCACGATCTGGCCATTTCCAGGGGAAGAGATCAGGCGTGTATCTGAGAGGGCTGATGTCGTCCTGATCCCCGAACTGAATATGGGACAGCTCCTGGGAGAGGTTGAACGATCTGTGGTTGGAAGTTGTGATGTGTTTGGGCTAAATCGCGCAGACGGTGCACTAATTACCCCTGAGCAGATTCTCGCGCGCGTGGAGGAGGTCGTCTAAACGATGGCAGCTATTACCCCACTGGCTGAATTGCTGAAAAACCACTTTGAACAGAGCCGTTTTCCCACCACCTACTGTCCGGGCTGCGGTATCGGAACCATCCTCGGCAGTGTCGTTCGGGCCATCGAGGAGACCAAAATACCTTCCGAACGATTTGTCTTTGTGACGGGAATTGGATGCTATGGGGGGGCAGGGACTTATCTGCGATATAGCGATATTCACGCCCTTCATGGCCGGTGCCCATCCTACGCCACCGGTTTAAAGATGGCAAATCCAGAAATCCGTCCCATTTTGCTGATGGGAGACGGGGATGCGGCCGCCATAGGAGGAAACCATTTGATCCACGCGGCGCGTCGAAACATCGATCTCACCGCCATTGTCCTGAACAATCATAACTATGGAATGACCGGCGGCCAGTATTCTCCGACCACGCCAACAGGGGCCCGGGTTTCCACAGCGCCCTATGGACTGGTGGAGCGCCCCTTTGACCTCTGCCATCTGGTCATAGGAGCTGGGGCGAGCTTTGTGGCTCGAACCACCGTATATCATGTAAGTCAAATGATACGCCTTATGCGTCGTGCGATCCTGCATCCCGGTTTCGCGTTTGTAGAAGTGGAGAGCCTTTGTCCCACCTACTTTGGGAAGCTTAACAAAAAAGGAAATCCCGTAGAAATGCTAAAATGGCAGAAAGATCATGCGGTTCCGATTCAAAAGGCAAAGAACATGGACCCGGCGGAACTTGAAGGTAAGATCATTACAGGGATCTTTGTTGAAGAGATCCGTGGTGAGTATGTAAACGATTATTATCAGTCTGTTTCTATGCCCCAGTAGGTACTAAGGGCTCGCTCAAAAAAAACTTCACATTTTGCCATCTCAGCTTCGGGCCATATTCGGTCGCCCCTCAATCGCGAAGTCCTCGAAATAGTTCATTCACTATTCCTGTGGCTTCACTCAATCACGGCAACCAAATCTGACCCAAATCTGAGCGTCAATTCTGCGAAATTATTTTTGAGCGAGCCCTAAGGGGAGCAGGTTATTGTTTTGACCCAAAAGACTGTGTTGCGGGGTACGGGAAAAAGAATTGAGGTGCGGTTGAGCGGGTCAGGAGGGCAAGGGGTTATACTTGCCGGTGTGATTCTTGCTGAGGCCGCGGGAATCCACGATGGGAAGTACGTGGTTCAGACCCAATCTTACGGTGTGGAGGCCCGTGGGGGGGCCAGTCGGGCCGAGGTAATTATTTGCGACAGGGAAATCGTTTTTCCGGAAGTCACTGCTCCCGACATCCTTCTAACAATGAATGCCCTTTCTTTAGAAAAATATGGCCATACCTTAAAGCCAGGGGGAATCTTGATCGCCAATAGCAACGAAATGGCGGCTATCCCTGCACAAAAGGCCCAGGTCTATCTCCTTCCCCTGACACAGCTGGCCCCCCCTCAGGCAGATGGTAAGATATTTGGCAACATCGTTGCGCTGGGTGCATTGGCAGGGTTGACAGACATTGTTTCTGAAGCCGCTCTTCGAAAAGCGGTCTTGAATCGCGTGCCCAAAGGGACCGAAGACCGCAACATAGAGGCCCTGGAGATGGGTCTCAAGGCCGGCCGTAAGGTATTGGAAGACGCACGTACCGCCTGAGATTGCGAGGAGTGTTAACCGACATCGGAAGAAAAGGAGGAAACGGGATGGATGTTGGTGAGATGGTAAGACCGCACAGGAAATTGATAGAGGGGTTCAGAGACCTCCAGACAAGCACGATCGGAAATGCATTGGATGACCTCAATATCCAGGGCGTGATACAAAACATCAAACCCCTTGCGCCGGGATTTGGATTCGTCGGTGGCGCTTTTACCGTCAAGGAGATCACGGGCGTACTGGGTACCTATACCCCCGAAGATTTCAGGCTGGGGCCAGTGATAGACAACGCGCAAGAAGGCGACGTAATCGTCATTGACAATGCCGGACATCAGGTATCCACCTGGGGCGGCATAGCCTCGGTGGCCGCGCAGATGCGCGGGGTAGCCGGACTCGTAGTCGATGGCGGGGTACGTGACTACGATGAGATCATCGAGACACGATTTCCCGTTTTTTCCCGACATCTGGTCCCCACTTCGGGAAAAACGAGGGTAAAGATTCAGGCTATCAATACCACGGTCAAGATCGATGGCATCCGGGTGAGGCCCGGGGACATCATCGTAGGAGACGGGACAGGTATTGTCTGCGTCCCCATAGAGGTCGCCCAAAAGGTCATGGAAATAACGCAGGAACTGGATCGACAGGATAACCAGGCCCTTGAGGAAATCCGTAACGGCCTTTCATTTACAGAAGCCCTCGGTAAATTCAAGAAGATCTGAGAGATCTTGTAACACTTTTTTCAAAATCAACACTTGGAAAAGGGAATGCGGGGTTTGAATCCCCATTCCCCTGGTTTCAAAAGGGTAAAGTGGTACAAAAAAGGAGAAGTCAAATGGACCGCAAAAAGGTGACCCCGCAAGAACTCCTGGCAATGAAACAGCAGGGCAGGAAGATCGTACGGGTTGTTTGTTATGACTATCCCATGGCACTCCTCGCGGATCGCGCCGGGGTGGATTCCATACTCGTTGGGGATTCTTTGGGGATGGTTGTGTTAGGGATGAGCAACACGGTGTCTGTGACCATGCAAGCGATGATTCATCACTGCAAGGCCGTGACCGCTGCGGTCAAACATGCCCTGGTGATTGGTGACCTCCCTTTCCTGTCTTATCAGCCCGGAATACGTGACGCCATATATCATGCCGGTCTCTTGATGAAAGAGGGGGGCGTGGATGCCGTCAAGCTGGAAGGGGGGCAGGAGTTTGCGTCCACCGTCAAGGCAATTGTCGATGCAGGTATCCCTGTTGTCGGCCACATCGGACTCACCCCGCAGACGATCTCCAAGCTCGGAGGGTATAAGGTCCAGGGGGCTGATATTGCCACTGCCCGGAAGATGATTGCGGATGCCAAAGCCCTTGAATCCGCAGGGGTCTTTATGCTAACGTTGGAGTGTGTGCCCGATCGTCTTGCCGAGCTTATTTGCAGGGAGCTTAGCATACCGGCCACCGGGATTGGCAGTGGGCCCAACACCGATGGACAGAGTTTGAATCTCTACGATATGGTAGGGCTCTTTGAGAAATTCACTCCCAAGTTTGTAAAAAGATACGCAAACCTGTCACAAGATATACTGAATGCCATACAACAGTACAAAGAAGAAATAGAAAAGGGCATCTTCCCGGGACCCGAACACAGTTTTCACATAAAGGACGAGGTGTTTGAGGCAGTGATAGGGGGCGAAAGGGGATAGCTGGTCCAAAAAAGCGACCTTTTGCCTGGAGAAGAAAAAGGAAATCCAATGCGCGATGAAAGGAGATATTATGAATCAATACACACTTATTCCTCTTCCGATGGGAAAGATTCTGTTAGACATGAGCATGATGACGTATCGCAGGAATATGGGGCAACAGATTGAAATTCCCTACTTTGCGTGGTACGTCAAGGGCGCGGACAAGAATATCCTCATTGATACGGGCGTCGAAGCTGAGGAGGCCAACGCATTTCATTCACCGGACTCCCCTGTACGGTTCACCCGTATCCAGAGCTTTGAGGATGCCCTCACCTCCCAGGGATTAACGCCAGATGATATCGACTTTATCATCCATACTCATTGCGGGTACGACCATATCGGGAATACCCGCAAATGCAAGAATGCAACGATCTTCTTGCAGGAAGAGGAGTGGAAGTTCGCCATGTCCCCTCACCCGGTGCTGCGAGAAATCTACCACCCTCACCTGCTGAGCGGGTGGCACCGCCTGCAACTGGTTAGAGGGGACGTGCCAAATCTCTTTCCTGGAATAGATTTGATCTTTGCTCCCGGACATGGTCCAGGAGTTCAAGCAGTGGCAGTGAATACGAAAAAGGGGAAGGCAGTGATCAGTGGTTTCTGCTGTATCAAAGAAAACTTTGTTCCCCACGAAGAGATGAAGCCTTATTATCCGGTGACGCCTTCCGGAATCCACACCAATCCACTGCAGGCATTCGAGAGCATGGTAAGGGTCGCTGGCCTGGCTGATATTCTGATACCGCACCACGAACCATCCCTTTTGGATGTAAAAAGTATTCCCTAGTGCGCCGTCTCATAAGTCTTGTCCTTAATTTTGGCAATTTAATGGAACTGT
>CAZXCQ010000028.1:0-6844 GCA_964639275.1 uncultured Desulfobacteraceae bacterium
ATTTTGTCCTTGTCCCTAACCCTGAACGTTGAACCCGGAACCTGTGAACGCTTACGAAACGGATAACCCGCAAGGCGTATGAGCCACCCGCTGCAGGCCTTTATGGACCACAGACAGAAACAGGAACTGATCAGATTGGTTGGGAAAGGGGTGCGGTTTGACTGTCCCATGGACCAATACACCACCTTCCGGGTGGGGGGAGAGGCAGAGGCGCTTTATAAGGCCACAGACCTGGCAGAGCTCAAGGCACTCGTGGCCTATCTCAGTAAGGAGCATATCCCCTATCTGCCCATCGGCAGGGGCAGCAACCTGTTGGTGAAGGACCAAGGATTAAAGGGCCTGGTCATCTTGCTCCGTGGATCGCTGGCGGCTATCGAGCGCTCCGAAACGGATGACTCCACCATCATGGCAGGTGGGGGCGCGGGGCTCCCGGACCTCCTCGCCTATTGCCGGGATGCAGCCCTGGGAGGGTTGGAATTCCTCGCCGGGATCCCTGGGACAGTGGGTGGCGCGGTTGCGATGAATGCCGGGGCCTTTGGATACGAGATTGGGAAAACGGTCAAGGAAATCCATGAAATCAGTCCGAAAGGGGCCCTGCTGATAAGAGATCGTTCTCAGTTCCAGTTCTCTTACAGGGCCTTTAAGCTCGAAAGGGGGGCAGTGATTGTCAGGGCCATTTTTGCGCTGAGCCCGGAAGCCGAGGGGGTCGTGGGAGAACGCATCTCAGGCTATCTCCGGAGGCGAGGCAAGAGCCAGCCGTTGGAATACCCCAGTGCTGGTTCGGTGTTTAGGAATCCTCCCAATGACTATGCAGGGAGACTGATCGAGGCAGCAGGGCTCAAGGGGAAAAGGATCGGGGGGGCGATGATTTCCCCCAAGCATGCCAATTTTATCATCAATACCGGTGGAGCGAGGGCCAAAGACATATTGGCCCTGCTGTCTCTGGTCCAGAAAAAAGTAAAGAGAGAGACAGGCATCGATCTAGAGCCGGAAATCAGGGTCGTGGGTGAGTAAGCCATGAAGAGGCGCGCTGTTCTCGTCAATCGCCCTGTCAGGAGGAAGAGACAGGGGCGATCGCCGCATCGAAAAAGCTGGCATGGGGCGAAGCGTTTTGTTTTTTCTGTTGTTGTTGTCCTCCATCGGGTTGGATCGGGAATGGTCAAGGTCTTTATCCTGGCAATGGTTATTGGGCTGATCAGTGTCTCTTTTTTGTCCATCTACCACTACCTGCTTTCCTCTCCCTACTTGAGGCTTGAACAGGTCGAAGTGGATGGTGTTGATGAAAAGATCAGAGAAGAACTCATAAAGGCATGCGGTCTAAGTTCTGATGTGAGTCTTCTGGGCCTTAACCTCAACAGGGTAAAACACAAGATGGAGGGGCATCCCTGGGTCAAGGCGGTCAGTCTGGAGAGACGGTTTCCGCACTCCCTGATTGTTCATGTTGAAAAGGAGCGACCCCTGGGTGTTGTGGCCATGGACAAGCTCTATTATTTCAATGGGCAGGGAGAGGTGTTTAAGGAGGTCTCCCGCTCAGAGGAGGTAGATTTCCCGCTCGTCACCGGCGTTGACCGCGAGGGGGCAAAGAGGAGGGAGCAGCTGATGAGGGCCGTCTCTGCCATAAAGGGCCTGGAGGCGGTAAAAGGTCCATGGGCATTGAATCAGTTATCGGAGGTCAATGTAAAGGAAGATGAAATGCTCTCGCTCTATTATGAGAATATGGGAGCCGAGATCAGATTGACGGCGAGCGCCTTGGGGGGCGGGATGGATAAGTTGACAAGGGTGGCAAGGCACCTGAGAGAGTCAGGTCGTATGGATTGGGTGAATCGGATCGATCTGAATTACACTGACGGGGTGGTGGTCTCGTTTCGGGATGGTATCAGAGGGAAGGCCCTATCAGGTGGCTGATAGAAAAGAGGGGGTTTGCAACTTGAGAACCGGCCGCGGGTTCAGTGGGGCCGGCCCTGTGGAGGTGGGGAGGTAAGGGGAAGATGTCCAAAGAGATCATTGTCGGCCTGGATATCGGAACGACCAAAATCTGTGCTGTGGTGGGAGAGGTTCGGCCTGACGGAATAGAGATCATTGGAATGGGTAGCCACCCTTCTGAAGGGCTCAGAAAAGGGGTTGTGGTCAACATAGAGCAGACCGTCAATTCCATCAAGGAGGCAGTGGAAGAGGCCGAGACCATGTCCGGGTGTGAGATCAGTTCCGTATATACCGGGATTGCCGGTGGTCATCTGAAGGGCTTTAACAGCCACGGAGTGATCGCGCTCAAAGAAAAGGAGGTGACCAAAAAGGATATTGAGCGCGTTATCGAGGCTGCCAGTGCGGTTGCCATTCCAATGGACCGGGAGGTGATTCACACCCTGGTACAGGAGTTTATCGTAGATGACCAGGGTGAAATTATTGACCCTCTCGGGATGTCGGGGGTTCGACTGGAGGCGAGGGTCCATATGGTGGCGGGTGCGGTTACCTCGGCCCAGAACATTATCAAGTGTGCCAATCGGGCAGGACTCGATGTCTGCAACATCGTCCTTGAGTCTCTGGCATCCAGCGAGGCCGTGCTGTCAAAGGAAGAACGCAATCTCGGGACCGCCCTTCTCGATTTCGGGGGAGGGACAACCGATATGGCTGTCTTTTCAAAAGGGGCTGTCAAACACACATCGGTCCTGGCCCTGGGAGGCGATAATCTTACTTATGACCTTGCCGTTGGCCTCCGGACACCCAAGATGGAGGCAGAAAAGATCAAGATAAAATACGGTTGCGGACTCTCATCCCTGATCAGCAGAGATGAGACGATCGAAGTGCCCGGCGTGGGAGGAAGAAGACCGAGGACCCTGTCGCGGCAGATCATTGGAGAGATCCTGGAACCACGCGTTGAAGAGATTTTTTCACTGATCTACAACGAACTTGTACGCTCCGGCTACGATGACCAGATCAGCTCAGGGGTGGTCGTGACCGGTGGATCGGCAGAACTGGCCGGGGTCACAGAGCTGGCGGAACAGATATTTAACGCCCCTGCCCGTATCGGATATCCCCAGGGGGTAACCGGCCTGTTGGAGGTTGTCAACAAGCCCATGTATGCGACTGCCGTGGGCCTGGTCATTTATGGGTCAAAGGTGGGCAAAAAGCCCAAGAAGTTCAGGATAAGGGACAGCAACATCTTTGAGCGGGTATTGGGCAGAATGAAGAGGTGGTTTGAAGAGGTCATTTGACGTGACCGGTCAGGGGTGGTTTTGCAAAGGCGCATGATCGGTCGGTCAACGGATTGGGGGATAGGATAGGATAGGACGTTTTTTTGTCAACAACAAGACAAAGGAGGGACGAGATGAAATTCGAATTTGTTGAGGAAGGTAGCAGGGGGAAATACCATGCCAAGATCAAGGTGCTGGGTCTTGGGGGGGCAGGAGGAAATGCAATCAACAACATGATCGCCTCCAATCTGAGGGGGGTCGAGTTTATCGTGGCCAATACAGACTGCCAGGATCTTGACCGCTCCCTGTGCCCACGCAAGATCCAACTTGGCCCCTCAATCACCATGGGGCTCGGTGCGGGGGCTGACCCTGAAATCGGCCAGCGGTCGGCCGAGGAGAGCATCCATGAGATAAGGGATGCCATGGAGGGCTGCGATATGATCTTTTTGACAGCCGGTATGGGGGGGGGGACCGGAACAGGCGCCTCCCCCGTGGCCGCTCGCGAATGCCGGGAGAGTGGTGCCCTCACCGTGGCAGTGGTGACCAAACCCTTTGACTTCGAAGGGGAAAAACGGATGAAAAGGGCCCTGAAGGGGATCGAAACATTGAAAGATGAGGTGGACAGCCTCATCGTTATCCCCAACGAGCGTCTCAAGACCCTGGGCGGCGAGAATACCACCTTCAAAGAACTGATCGTACGCGCCGATGACGTCTTGCTCCAGGCAGTCAAAGGGATTTCGGAGCTGATCATGAGCAGTGGCTTTATAAACCTGGACTTTGCCGATGTGAAAAGAGTGATGGAGAAGATGGGAACCGCTATCATGGGGATGGGAAGGGCCAGTGGGGAAAAGAGGACACTCGAGGCCGCCCAGATGGCCATCAACAGCCCCCTGCTGGAGGATATCACCATTGATGGTGCCAAGGGCCTCCTGATGAACATCACCGGTCCTTCCGATCTGACAATGGATGAAGTTGACGAGGCATCTTCTTTTGTCAAGGGCGAAGTGAATAAAGACGCGGACATCTTCTGGGGGATGGTCTTTGACGACGAGATGAGGGATGAGGTGCAGGTTACGGTCATCGCAACCGGTATTGACGGCGGTGATGATGAATATGATAATCGTTACGGCAAGGCCTATCGGTCAGACTATGCCAAGGTGGTCAATTTGAGAGACGTGACCGCTGAAGAGGCTGAAGAAGACTGGACCATAAAAATAAACGGGGAACCACTCGATATACCGACATTCCAGAGAAGGGGGATGGACCTTTCGGCGTCCTCAGGAGATGGAAAGACCGAAGATAGAGGGAGGGGTCTCTTTGGTAGATTTCACCAGAGAAAAGAAAATCTTGACTATCCCACCTTTCTTCGGGCCAAGGCAGACTGATCAATGTGGCCGGTAGGGCCCCTGTTAATGTGAGGCGTGAGCAGGATATGATACGCCATCACAAGCTGTCTGCCCTATTGACCCGGCGGGGTGGCAAGGTTTGACTCAATCTTTGAGATCACGGCCTATGTAAAGGAATAAGTTGATAGGATGACAGGCGACATTGTTTCGCTTTATCGGGCCAGGCTGGCAGCGGAAAAGGGAGCTGTCAGAAAGGACTGGGGCGGAAGGCTCTCTGTTGCCCTGACCTATCCCAGCCATTATCGGCTGGGGATGTCAAACTTGGGTTTTCAGATCGTATACCGTCTCTTAAACAGGAGGCCCGACGTTGTCGCAGAGCGCGTCTTCCTGCCCGAAGGTCAAGAAATGTCCCTCTACCTTCGGTCGGGAAGGGCGCTTCTTTCCCTGGAGACACAGACCCCCATCCACAAGTTCGGTCTTGTGGCCTTTTCTCTCTCCTTTGAGAATGACTATCCCAACATCTTGAAGATATTGGAGCTGGCCAAGATCCCCCTCTTCTCCGAGGAGAGGAACGCCCCTTTTCCACTCGTCATGGCGGGGGGCGTCACCACCTTTCTGAATCCTGAACCCCTGGCCCCTTTTGTGGATCTCTTCCTGTTGGGGGAGGCCGAGGCCAACCTGGATCAATTTATTGATTGCCTTTGCGAGGTCATAAGGGAGGGTGTAGAGAGGGATAAGGCCCTGGAGATCCTGGCCAGGGCTGTAAACGGCCTTTATGTTCCCGCCCTCTATCATCCCGAATACAACAAGGACGGCACGCTCCGGTCATTCCTCCCAATCAAGGGTGAGATCCCTGAACGGGTCAAGGTGCCCCCACGGATGTCTCTGGGCAAAGAGGTGGCCCTTTCCGCGATCACCACGCCAGAGGCCGAATTCTCAGACAAGACCCTGATCGAGCTGGGGAGGGGTTGTGGACGTTCGTGCCGCTTTTGCGCGGCAGGCTATGTATACCGTCCCCCAAGGGTCCATGATAGGCCCTGTCTGGCTGCCTCTATTGAGAAGGCCATCCAAGGGGGGAGTCAGGTGGGACTATTGGGTGCGGCAGTTTCAGACATACCCGAGATAGAAAGACTGACCTCTCTCATCGTCGGGCATGGACAGGGCTTCTCTGTTTCCTCCCTGAGGGCGGACAGCCTGACCCCGGCACTCCTCAAGGACTTGCAGGATGCCGGACAAAGATCACTCGCAATAGCTCCTGAAGCGGGTTCTGATCGCTTGCGAAGGGTAATCAACAAGCATCTCACAACCAACCAGATCACAGAGGCAGCGCGGCTGATATCCCGAATGGGGGGTTTTTCATTGAGGCTATACTTCCTCATCGGTCTCCCCACAGAGACCCGGGAGGACATCGGTGAGATTGTGAGTCTCGTTAAGGTCATAAAACACCACATGGTCAAGGAATCTGCCCCCCGTGGCAAGATAGGTCAGATCCGGTTGAGTGCGAACTGTTTTGTACCAAAACCATTTACTCCCTTTCAGTGGTCTCCCATGGCGGAGGCATCTTCGCTCAAAGAGAAGCAGAAATGGCTGAAGAAGGCACTGACCAGAGAGGGGGGTATTAGAGTGAGTACCGACCTTCCCAAGTGGGCCTATATACAGACATTGATCTCGGTGGGAGACAGGAGGGTCGGCTCAATCCTGTTTAACTGCCATCAGTCGGGGGGAGACTGGAAAAAGGCCCTCCGCCTCTCCGACGTAAACCCGGACTTCTTTGTATATCGTCCAAGGGGCCTTGATGAACTCCTGCCATGGGATTTTGTTGATCACGGTATTTCAAAGGGGTATCTCAGAAGCGAACTCCGTCATGCCCTGAAGGAGGAAGAAACCGAGATCTGCCGTGTCGGGGAGTGCTACCGCTGCGGCATATGCGCCCGGGCTGAAGGGCGAGAAGATGCCGATAAGCCCTAAGACCTCGATCCAGGAAAGACATCCGGGGGATCCAGGTCTATTACGGTGGGCCGGCATTTTGGCGACGATCTTTATGACGGAGAGACGCAGGTCATACCAGGCGTCACCCAGGAGGTCAAAGATGCAAGAGTCTGTCAAGATCTACACCCTTAGCACCTGTAGTCATTGCAAGGCGACCAAGAGATTCTTGGATGAGTGCCATGTCCAGTACGAATTTGAAGATGTGGACCTGCTTCAAGGCGAGGAGAGGGCTGCAATCCTTGAGGACGTAAAGAAGCTGAATCCGCGATGCTCCTTCCCTACCATATTGATAGGAGATAAGGTCATCGTGGGATACAA
>CAZXCQ010000028.1:6944-33800 GCA_964639275.1 uncultured Desulfobacteraceae bacterium
CGCGATGCTCCTTCCCTACCATATTGATAGGAGATAAGGTCATCGTGGGATACAAAGAGGAGGAGATAAAGGAGGCGCTGGGGCTATGAGCGAGACTCAAATGCTTTATGAGGATTTAGAGAGGGTTCAAGAGCCCAAGGGATACCTTTTTAACAAAGACATCATATGTCCATGCGTTTACCGTGGCCGGGACGTTGAGGAATATGGGAGCTGTTACTGCAACCTCTATGTCTCCAGGGCCTGGAACGACGAGGAGATCGCCCACGAGTATGTCCCCGAGCGAAGACCTCTCCCCGAGAGCTGTAACGTCTTTACGAAGCGGCGCCCTGAGAAGCTGTTCTGATAGCCTGGAGAAGTGAGTATCGTCCTTCACAGGGTCATTCTTGAGTCGAAGATATGGGAGAAGAGGAAATATGGACCTGGAGATCTTTCAGAAAATGGATGCACCCCATCTCAGAAGATACATCGAATTTTTGCTGTGGCATTACCGGGTGATGGATGCCTTCTGGTTTATCTATGTGGCTCAGCGATTCGACCAGCCCACGGCCGAAGAGATAAATGAGGAGGTCTGGGGCCGTGTGGCACCCATAGCGGCCAAGGATCTCATCCCCCGATTTGATATAAAGGAAAGGGGGCTTGAGGGGTTTGTAAAGGCCCTCAGGCTCTTTCCATGGTGCATCCTGGTGGGTTATGACATCAAGGAGTCCCACCGGGAGGTGATTATCTCGGTCCCCTCCTGCATCACCCAGGAGGCAAGGCTCAAACGAGGTCTGGGGGAATATGTATGCAAGGAGATGCACCGCGCTGAATTCGAGGGATTTTCCCGCGAGGTGGACGAGAGAATTCGCGTGGAATGTCTTTTCGCTCCCCCTGATCCCCATCCCAGGGATATGTTCTGCAAGTGGCGTTTTACCCTGGAAGAACCCCAGGGGTAATGCCTTTTTGGGTCGTGATCGACCCGGGCCTTTGTGAGTGATTTCAATGGATGGAGTCTTCCCATGTTGTTTCTCTTTAAAAAGATAGTGACCCCGTTTTTCCTTCCCCTGCCACTGGGCCTCCTGATATCATTGGTCGGGCTTTTTCTCCTTTGGTTTACAAAAAGGCAGAGGACAGGGAGGATTATGGCCACACTGGGTGTGTGCGCCCTGGTCTTCCTGAGCTATGAACCCATCTCCGATCTCCTTGAGGCCCCCTTGGTCTACAAATTTGGACCTTACAAGGCGGAGAAATATTCTGGAGAGTTATCGCTCAAAAAGGGAGAACGGGTGAGGTATGTGGTGGTGCTGGGCGGAGGCCAAAGTGCTGACCCTGCGACC
Organism: uncultured Desulfobacteraceae bacterium; assembly: GCA_964639275.1. Taxonomy (GTDB): domain Bacteria; phylum Desulfobacterota; class DSM-4660; order Desulfatiglandales; family Desulfatiglandaceae; genus CAZXCQ01. Next base: position 8,261 of record CAZXCQ010000028.1, read on the forward strand.
CCACTGACCGGTCACCTCAGCGACCCTGCATTGAATCGGTTGCTTGAGGGCATCAGGATATATCGAGAAAATCCGGGGAGCAAACTCCTTCTCTCTGGGGGTGGGGCATACCGGACAATCCCCGAGGCCGAGGTCGCCCATGATGTGGCGAGGTTTCTTGGCGTGGATGAGGGGGACATAATCCTTGAGCCCAATTCGCGGGATACAAAGGATCAGGCCAGGCTTGTCAAGTCCCTCGTCGGCAACGAGCCGTTTGTGCTGGTTACCTCCGCACTTCATTTCCCCCGGGCCATGGCGCTTTTCAGAAAGATGGGAATGGACCCGATCCCCGGCCCCGCAGAGGTGCCCTCGAAACAAAAAGGGGGATTGACCCCCCTCTCATTCTTCCCCCAGCCTGAGGCCCTTGACAGGTCATCGCGTGCCATCCATGAATATCTGGGTCTGATCTGGGCAAGGATGAGGGGACAGATCTGATTTCGGAAGGTCGTCTAGAACATACAGGAGATGTGTCCATGAGACGAAAGGGGGTTGCGGCCCTGATCTGTGTCTCCGTTTTGCTGGCTCTCCTCTCAGGGGTATCCTGGGGCAGCGAACCCTTTGAGATCTGGGTCAGCATACTCCCCCAGAGATACTTCCTCGAAAGAATTGCCGGCAGGCTGGCAAAGGTCTCTGTGATGGTACCACCCGGAGCGAGTCCCGCCACCTATGAACCAAAGCCTGCCCAGATGAGGCGGATGGCACGCGCAAAGATCTTTTTCGCTATTGGTGTACCCTTTGAAAGGATGTGGCTCAAAAAGATTGCCGCTGTTAACCCGGAGATGGAGGTGATCCATACGGATAGGGGTATCGCAAAGCGGGAGATGGTATCTGGGCATTATCACCGCGAAATTGGCGACCTCAATAAGAGCGCGCCGGATCCCCACATCTGGCTCTCTCCGCCCCTTGTCAAGGTGCAGGCGAGGGTCATGGCGGATGGACTGATAAGGATTGATCCGACTCACAGAAGAATATATGAGAACAATCTCAAAGCATTTGAAGAGGAGCTTGACCGGCTTGATGCGGGGCTCAGGGGAATGTTTGACAAAAAAGGGGAAAGGAACGAGTTCCTGGTTTTTCATCCTTCGTGGGGATATTTTGCAGACACCTACGGATTGAGGCAGGTCGCGGTAGAGACCGAAGGGAAGGAACCCTCCGCCTATGAGATGGCAAGACTGGTCAGATATTGCAGAGACAAGGGGATCAAGGTCATTCTCGTCCAACCCCAGTTCTCAACAAAGAGTGCAAAGGCCATCGCCAGGGAGATAGAGGCAAAGGTGGTTTTTGTCGATCCCCTCGATGAACACTGGATGGAAAACCTCCGGTCAGTGGCATCAGAGGTCAAGTCGGCACTCAGGTGAGTATTATCGAACTCATCAACCGCTCAGTCCAGCAAAACCCCCATGGCCTGTTTTGCGATTGCGAGTAGGTCTCAAAGGATTAGGGTGATACAAAGAGATGTGTCTGTTGCTCTTCGCGTTAAGATCCCATCCCAGGTATAGCCTGGTTCTTGCGGCCAACAGGGATGAATACTATGAACGGCCCACTGCCGAGGCGACCTTCTGGGAGGAGGTGCCATGGCTCCTTGCTGGCCGCGATCTGAGGGCCGGCGGGACATGGCTGGGTATTACCACCGGCGGAAGGATAGCGGCGATTACCAACTACCGGGATCCTGCCTCGGTCAGAGACGGTGTGCCATCACGGGGGGAGCTGGTAAGCAGGTTCTTGTTGGCAGGGAAAAGCCCGTTGGAATATCTTGAGGATTTGGCGCAGATGGGACACAACTACAATGGGTTCAATCTGGTCTTTGGGGAGAAACACAACCTTTTCTGGTATTCAAACCGGGGTGATGGGGGGGGTTATCTCGGGCCTGGCATCTATGGCCTGAGCAACCACCTGCTGGATTCTCCGTGGCCCAAGGTCACCCGGGGAAAGGCGAATATGGCGCGTCTCCTCTCAGGAGGGCACAATCCTGTTCCAGAGGACCTTTTCAGCCTGCTTCTGGATCGTCATATCCCGGATGACGGATGCCTCCCTGATACCGGGGTGGGGCTTGAGTGGGAAAGGATCCTATCGCCTCTTTTTATTGCCAGCCCCCACTACGGGACCCGATCCTCTACCATCCTGTTGATTGACCAGGAGGATCAGGTGACCTTTGTTGAAAGGACCTTTAATTCAGACCCGGATCACCCCAGGACGGTCAAATACCAATTCCAGATAAAAGGGTGACCCATTGTCTGGATCTCCTGACCCCTGTCCTCATAACTCGTTCTAATAATCGCGCGGCGAGGGCCACCCATAATCCGCTTCCGCGTGGGGAGGTCTGTCATAGTCCGGGGCCCGCCAGTTGGAGGCCTGAAAGGTCTCACATGAGGAAAAGGCCATACATGCAAGCAGCAGCAACAGCAAAATGAATTCTCTCGAAACCCTGTTTATCCGATCCATCCTTGCTCACCTATCGATGCATTATTTTCATCCCTTTTCTTCACCAACATGATGTTGGATGACCTTCAGGATATATCTGAGTCAGGACAAAGGGTCAAGATTTTCATTTTCCTTTTAAGGAGAGATCTGATAAGGGTAATTCCTCTCTTTGGTGTCGACCCTGAGCGGCTCCCCATACCCACTTGAGATGCCGTTGAGATTTGTGACACACGCCTTGGGGCCGCTCTGGCTGATAGAAGGGGTTTTTTATGGAATATATGCTGATCTCAAAAAGCGATTTCCGGGATCTTGTCAAGCGGTTGATCCAGGGGAATCGGGAGGTAAATGGGGTGGTGAGAAAAGACAGCGCCTTTTCATACGCCACCCTTGAGAGTGCGGATGATCTCTGCCTGGACTATGACGAGACCGTCTTGCCCCCCAAGAAGTTTTTCCTCCCGGTCAAGGATGTGCTGCTGACATTCAGACCCAAGGACCCCGCCTCCTACCACCAGGTGATTGATACCACCCGCCGGATTATCATTGGCATACACCCCTGGGATCTTGCTGCAATCGCCCTGCTGGATAAGGCGTTTTCAACGGGGGAATCGGATGTCAACTACCTGGCAAGACGGAGGAACAGCATCCTGGTGGGCATCTATCCCACCCGGCCCAGTAGACACCGGTTTAGCAATTCCATGATCAGTGGCGAGCATTACCAGGCGGCAGATCTGATGCTGGTGGACATGGGGGATGACTTCTATGGTGTTGAGGTGGTTACAGAGGCGGGGAATGGCCTGATAAAGAGGAGCCGGGCAGTACCAGCGGCCCGTGATACCCTTGAAAAGATGGAAGAGCGAAAACGGGCGGTTAGAGATGAAATGGCGCTCTCTATCCCCAGGGGTGATCTGCCGGGGTTTCTGGAGAGGCAGCAGACGAGCCCGGTGCTGGGCCGGCGGGGGGATAAATGCTTTTCGTGTGGTTCATGCGTCCTGGTTTGTCCCACCTGCTATTGTTTTCATGTCAACGAGGAGGTTGATCTTTCGCTTCAGGCAGGAAGGCGGGCACGGAGCTGGGACGGCTGTATGATCGAGGGCTTTGCCCTTGCCGCAGGGGGGCACAATTTTAGGGAGACGGCCGCCAACAGACTGCGCCACAGGATCATGCGCAAGGGAAAATATATCCCTGAACACTTTGGGATGGTCGGGTGCGTGGGATGTGGCCGATGCGCCCATGCGTGCGTGGCTGAAATCGCCTCCCCGGCCGAGATCATCAATGAGATGAACAGTTCCCTATACCTCCCTGAGGTCGCGACGATAATCAAGACAGAACCGATGACCGAGAGGGATCGGTTTTTTGAACTCCAGCTTGAGGGAAGGGAGCTGGGTCATAGACCGGGCCAGTTTGCGGAGCTGTCGATCCCGGGTATTGGTGAGGCCCCATTTTCCATCTCGTCCTCGCCCACAAAAAAAGGCGGCTTTGAGATGCTGATCCGGAATGTGGGTAAGGTGACCGCCTTTATCCATCGTCTTGAACCCGGAGATAAGGTGGGCCTGAGGGGGCCATTTGGGAGCCATTTTGCTGTGGAGAGATTTAAGCGAAAAGACCTCCTCTTTATCTCAGGGGGGCTGGGACTGGCCCCCCTTCGTTCGGCAATCAATTTTGTCTTAGACAACCGGGGGGATTATGGCGATATCATCATCCTATCCGGCGCCAGGGATCCTTCCCAGCGGCTCTTTACGCAAGAGGTAGAGAGGTGGAGAGATGCCCCGGGGACCACTTTCCTCGAGACAGTGGACAGGGGGGATGAGAACTGGCAAGGCAACACGGGGGTCATCACCACCCTGTTTCCACAGATAAGGGATCGGATCGATCCAGGAAACACCAAGGCGTTTATTGTGGGTCCACCGGTGATGTATCGGTTTGTGATACGAGAGCTGGAGGATATGGGTCTTGATGACGCCGACATCATCGTCTCTCTCGAACGCCGCATGGAGTGCGGGGTGGGGAAGTGCGGACATTGTCAGATCGAAGGGGTCTATGTATGCCAGGAAGGACCGGTCTTTACCTATGATTCCATCAAAGACCTTATGGAGGCCCTATGAGCGTAAAGCCAAAAGTCGCCTTTTTTGATCTTGCCTGTTGTGAAGGATGCCAGCTCCAGATCGCGAATCTGGAGGAAGATATTATCGCCCTGGTGGAAATGGTGGATATTGTGGAATTTAGAGAGGTCATGACAGGTAAGGCACCCCGATACGATATCGCCTTTGTCGAGGGATCCATCACGCGGGGGGCGGACGAAAACAGACTCGCAGACATCCGCTCCAGATCCGACCTCCTGGTGGCCCTTGGCTCCTGCGCCGCCACAGGGGGGATGAACAAACTAAAAAACAGACGCGGTGATCTTGAAGAGGTCAGAAGGGATGTCTACGGCGATGAGTGGGATAGACCCCATCTGGATACATCCGCCACCAAGGCAGTGGACGAGGTGGTCCGGGTTGATCACTATCTCTATGGCTGCCCCGTAAGCCGGGATGAGTTTCTTCGCGTGCTGGAGGCGCTGGCCCTGGGCACCACACCCGAGCTTCCCGAATATCCGGTCTGCGCGGAATGCAAGATGATGGAAAATGCGTGCCTCTTCCATATGGGCAAGACCTGTGTCGGGCCTGTTGTACGCGCCGGATGTGGGGCCGCGTGTCCCAGCAACAACATGCCCTGCGAGGGGTGCCGGGGTGCCATTCCGCATGCAAACAGGAATGCCATGCACCAAGTCCTATCAGAACACAACCTCAGCGTTGATGAGATAATCAACAAGCTCAGCCTCTTTGCCATCGGATCAGAGGAGAAGGCGCCTTAGAGGAGAGAAACTGGAAGAGATTGGAAGACAGTTCGGTATAGCCAGATACAGGTCTGTGAGCAGCGGCGTTGAAAGAATAAGAAGAGACATATCGGCGGACTGCAAGCCAAGGGTTGGCGTAAAAAACATAGAAACCATATTATACAGCAGTCACCGGCTGATTTGCCTCCTATCTAAAGGGATGCTCCCAATATCCCCAGCAGTTCTATATGGCTCCGCTTTTTGAGATAGACATTAGAGCCTTTTCTACCAGAGACTTTGTGACTTCAACCTTATAGCCGTTCATAGGAAGCGGGCGGGCCCCTTTGACCGATATCTCTGCGGCTTCCAAAGCGGTTTCTTGGGTAAGCCTTTTTCCATGAAGCATTTCCGAAAGATCTGAATTTTGGTAGGGGAAAGGGGCGACGCCTCCAAGGACGACCCTGATATCCAGACAGATTCCGTCTGATAGGTTTGCAGCCACGGCGACGCTCGCTAGTGCAAAGTCGGATGATCGCCTGATTCGATGTTTGAGGAAGGATTGAAAAGCGAGGCCGTCCGGGTTCGGCACCCGGAAGCCTAGCAGCAATTCATCCGGTTTCAGGACCGTCTCTTGGAGATGGTTCGGCCCCACAAATAAATCCTCTAAAGGGACCTCCCTTTCCCCCTCCCCGCCGACCACGATGGCTTTCGCCCTCAGGGCAATAAGCGCCGGGGCCATGTCCGAGGGATGGGCCATGATGCATTTTCCATGGTCAAAGATGGCATAATAGTCCCGGTGTTCCCCGGTGACGGCGTAACATCTCGTTTTCCCCTTCTTGCGGCAAAAAAAATCAGGGCTTCTAAAGTACATGCACTGAGGTCTCTGAAGGATGTTCCCTCCGATAGTGCCCATGCTTCGGATCTGCGTCGTACCGACTTGCCGCGCGGTGGCCGCCAAAAGAGGGTATTTTTTCTGGGTCACCTCACATGACTCCAACTGTTTCAAGGAAACTGCAGCGCCGATACGTAAGCCTTGTTTTTCGTCATAATCCATCCGGTTCGCCTGGGGAATGGGTTTAATGTTGACCAGAAGTTCGGGGACCTCTATCCGGTCCTTTATTAGACTCAACAGATCCGTACCGCCAGCCATCACCCTTGCTTTTGGTCCATAGTCGTGCAGCCAGAAGATCGCCTCCCCGACACTCCGGGCATCGATATGTTTCAAAATAGGGATTTCGTAAAGCAAGGAACTAACTCCTTTCTTTTTTGTTACGGATCGCCTGAATGATCTTATCTGTGGTCAGGGGCAAATCATTAAGCCGGATTTCCCCCAGTGCGTTCGCGATGGCATTTCCTATGGCGGCAGGAGTAGGTGTGTTGGTGACTTCGGCCCCCCCCTTTGCCGAATAGGCAAACCAGGGATTCTCGCTTTCAAAAAGAAGGACCTGTACAGGGGGATAATCAAGGGAAGTTGGCATGCGGTAATGATGTAGGTTGGTATTGAGCATCTTTCCCGTTTTCCGGTCGAAGATACCTTCTTCCATCAGGGCATATCCTACGCCGAATTCTATACCACCATAGATTTGTGATACACAAAGCTTCGGGTTGATCGCTTTTCCGAAATCATGTGCAGCGGCCATCCTCAAGAGGGTCACTTCCCCTGTACCCATATCCACTTCTACCTCTGCAGCCTGGGCACCGAATGTGGCGAACATAGGATCATCAGGATTAGTCGCTCTGCTTCCACTCCCTTTGATGGGCCGGTCTGGATCTATTTTTTTGCACACATCCTTAAAGGGGATAGATTTGGAACCATCTGATTTTATATAGATTTCCCCGTATTTGGATTCCAGTTGATCCCGCTCCACCCCCAGCATTTTACCGGCGAGGGCGAAGATTCGGTCCCTGGCTTCTGCAGCCGCCTGCAATACGGCCGGGCCCATCTCGGCAGTTACCCGTGAAGAGTGTGAGGAAGGGGCATATTTCGTATCCTCCGTATCTCCGGCCATGGGAGTGACATCTTCGAAATTTACCCCCAGTTCCTCTGCCGCGATCATGGAAAAGACCGTTTGCTGTCCGGCCCCGATATCCACCACACCGATTAACAAATGGATGGTTCCGTCATTCTTGATGATCACATCCGCATGGGCGGTATTTGGCGTCCGGCCGCCGCTTCCCTGGTTGGCGATAAAGGCCGCCATACCTATTCCACGTCTCTTTTGGTTTTCCGGAGCATTGTTTAGACCTTTTCTCCTCTCCCACCCGATCGCTTCCGCCACCCACTTCATGCATTCGTCCAGCTTTTTACTCCCGTATGGAATGTTGACCTCCCGACCATAAAGGGCCGGAGCGAGATGTGTTTTGCCAAACTCGGCGTAGTTCTTGAGTCGCAACTGCAATGGGTCTATGCCCAACCGGCGGGCCAATTTGTCCATGTGCGATTCTATTACAAAGATCGCCGCCATATTAAATGGAGCACGGGTCGGTCCTGTGAGTTGCAGGTTGGTGAACACGCCGGTTTGTTCGAGATCCACGTTCGGGCAGGCATAAAGATTGGAGGCATGCCAGTTGATGCTGATGGGATAGTAGTTGGTTTCAGCTGCGGCCGCGCCGATATTTACAATGGCCCTTTGGGAAATGGCGGTCAGGGTTCCATCTCTCCTGGCCCCCATCTTCAGATAGAATTTGATATCCCAGCGGTGAGGATGGGCCAAAAACTCCTCCCTTCTTGTCCGCTCTATTCGGACAGGTCTCGCTGTCACAAGTGAAAGTCTGGCCGCATAAAAAGAGATGCGCTGCGACCAGGCCTTGGAGCCGAACCCGCCTCCCAGGTACTTTACAATTACCCGGACATTCTCTGGATTGAGGTCGAAGGCCTTGGCCAACGTGCCTTTTGAGTTCCATACCCCCTGAGTGGCATCCCAAATGGTAAGGTCTTTCCCGTCCCAATAGGCAACACAGGCCCGGGTCTGGATCGTCCCATGGTAGGAAGTCTGGGTTGTATAGATCTCTTCAATGATGACGTCGGCTTGGGCAAAACCTTTGTTTACATCTCCTCGCTTCACGACCATTTTTTTTCGGTCGAAAAGCTCCCTTCCGGGATACTCTTCATCGGCAACACAGGGGATAGGCGGACGATTCAGCACTTCCTCCGCATTCAGCATCGGAGGTAGGATCTCATACTCGACCTCGATGAGTTCCAAGGCCCTTTGCGCGGTATCCACGTCCTCCGCCGCAACTGCGGCTACTTCCTGTCCCTCGTAGGTGAGGCACTCCGGAAAGGCTATCTGGGGAATTTCGTACCAGTAGGTGCGCCAACCTTTTGTGTTGTCCTTTGTTAATACAGCGTGGACGCCCGCCAGACCTTCGGCCTTGCGGGTATCAATTTTCAAGATCCTGGCCCGGGGATGCGGGCAGCGGAGGATCTTTCCGTAGAGCATATCAGGCAATCTTATATCGCCTGCATACTGCGCACGTCCGGTAACCTTCTCCAGCCCGTCTCTGCGGTTCAGCGACCTGCCGACGATAGTTAACTCTCTGCCTAGAGGGGGAGGGAGAGCCCCTACCACGAGCAGTTTGCTTCTATCCATTCTTTCCCTCCCTCCTACCCCGGATAAGTGTCATCTTTTCGGCTGCGGTTTTGGCTGCCTCGATGATATTGGGATAGCAGCCGCAGCGACAAAGGTTCCCGTCGATGGCCATCCTAATCTCTTCCTTTGTAGGCCGGTACTTGTTTTCCAGGAAGGCTTTGAGGGAGAGAATCATCCCGGGTGTGCAAAATCCGCACTGGAGAGCGTCGTGCTCAATGAAGGCCTCTTGAATCGGATGGAGTTGACCATTGACTGCCAGCCCTTCAATGGTCACGACTTCCCTACCAGCCGCCTCCACGGCCAGTGTGGTGCAAGAATATACGGGGTTCCCGTCAAGCAGGACCGTGCAGCTCCCGCATTCGGCACGGTTGCAGCCCACTTTCGTCCCCGTCAAACCCAGCTTTTCGCGCAAGAACTCAGCCAGAGTCATGCGGGAATCGACATCCAGTTCAATGTGTTTTCCATTCACATTTACTGAAAGGCGCCGGACCAATCTGGGCAGGTTGTCTTTGTCCTCGGCAACGGAATTATTTCGTGGCTTTTTTCTCTCCTTGGATTTCCTCACAGATGCCATGGATTTATCCCTTCCTCTCTCAAAAGTCCCCGCCCCGGGGGAAATTCCCTTCAGGCAAGGGGAGGCCGTGAATACGCCGCTGGAGTGGATTGTCTAAAGGGGGAATGCCAAATAAGCCATGAAAAGAACCTATTCAGCGTCGCAGACCTGTGTGTATATCTTCTTGAATTCTTCGTCCGTGACCAGACGTTTTTCGGTTTCCGAAATCTTTTTGACCTTGCTCACCATTTCGGTTGCCTGCTCTTCAGAAGGTTGAGGCAGACCGTGCTCCCATGCTTTCAGCATCATCGAATATCTTCCACTCTTTTTCCCCAGCGCCAGCTCCACCGCCTTCCCACCCACGACCTCATAATTGAGCGGCTCTGCCCGCCCATATCCTTTTTCATTGCGTCGATCCCACATCTGCCGGGTGGCGATGCCCACCTCTACCTGAGAAGTCAGGGACCCAACAAAAGGCTTGTACCAGTCGGCCCGGGACATTTCTTTGACCATCGTAGACATCTCCTGGAACACTTCCGTCTTGACGCCTGTCTTTACTCCCAGGAGAGCTTCGGCGCCCATGACGATTTCATCCAGCGGCGCGTTGCCGCCCATCCCGTTAATGCATGTGTGAACCACCTCGGCCCCGGCCGTGATTCCAGCCAGAGTCGCAGCCGTGGCCAGCCCCCAGTTGTTATGACAATGGACCTCCACCGGAATCTGCACCCACTGCTTGACCTGGGAGACCATCCAGGCGAAAGCGGGAGGAAAGGCTGATCCACGTGTATCCACGATCGTGACATGGTCTACCTTGCCCTCTCGAACAACCGGGACAATGACATCCCGCAGGAGATCCAGTGGACTCCGGCTACTTTCCATGAGGAAGAAAGTGACCTTAAGACCGTTGTTTTTGGCAAATTGAGCCAGTTTAATGATCTCTTCTACCGCCTTGCCCCGGCTCCCCCATATCTTCATGATAATCGGATCCTGGGCGGTTATTTCCATGATGACCCGGTGTACCCCGGCCTTGAGAGAACGCTCTAGGTCGTCGCGTCGTGCCCTGCAGAAGCAGGCCACCTCGGATCTCTTGATTTCCCACACCATGGCCCGAATTGCATCGAAATCTTCCTCGGAGGTGGAAATCATGCCTCCCTCGATGCGTTGCACGCCGGCATCCTCCAGGGCATGAGCTATCTTCAATTTTTCATCCTTCCGGAAGACCACCCCCGGTGTCTGCTCGCCATCTCTGAGTGTAACATCATGGATAGCAATCTCCTTGGGCAGCCGCCAATCAGCTCTTACCTCCGGCTCGTAGCAGTAGGGACTGACCGACCACTTCCCGGGCACCACCCACGGGCTTTCACCTTTAGCTTGAGACATTTCCAATTCTTCTCCTTTGCCTGGTTGATAATCGTTGGCTGACCTTATCGGACCGATGTGGCAGTCAGGGTCACCGTGGGTCTGATTCCGGTGTCTCGGAAATCGAAAAAGGGGTCGATTTTGCGTTTCGCCTCATCGTCAAAAGGGATGCCTTCGGTTTTGGCCTTTTGTGTTCCCTGCCACCACCCGTGTACGATCTCCGCCTGCTGCTCCAAGTATGCTTTATCGCACACCTTTCCGTGGCCGGGAAGCACTGCTTGGATATCCAGGTCTTGCAGCAGCTTGAGGGATTCGATCCAATTTTCGGGCAGGGCATCGTGATAGGCCGTTCGGGTCCCGCCGACGACGTTATCACCCGTGAAGACTACCTTTTCTTCAGGAATGTGAACGGCCGTGACTCCGGGGGTGTGGCCAGGAGTATGAATGAGATGAAAGGTGTGTTTCCCAAAATAGAGTGTCATTCCCCCGTGGTAGGTTATATTTGGATACTTCAGTTGATACCCCTCGGGGATTCTGTGGGGCTCAAGATAGAGGATCTCGGTTCGCTTGGCAATAAAATCGAGATCCATGGTCAGCATGGTCTCCCGGGTTGCTTCATGGGCGATGATCTCCCCCGCAAAGAGCCCGTTGCACAACCAATGGTCCATGTGGTGTTCCGTATTGATGATACAGCGAATTTCCCCTCGTTTGGCAATCTCCTCCATCCACCCTTGGGCGACCTCAAAATCCACAGGGGTATCGATCAGGACAATACCATCATTGGTGACCACAAAGCCAAGATTGCACCCCCGAAACCTATTCTCATAGAATACATTCTCCGTAATTTGTTCCATGTGAATACTCCTTGTATCTTTTGTGAACTGCGTTTCCCTTTATCGCGAAGTTCTCCCCATTATTCTCTTTTTCCAGAATTACTCGACGCCACAACTGTGTTCCTGAGAACTCCGATTCCTTCGATCTCCACCTCCATGACATCCCCAACCTTCACATTGCTGCTCCCCGCAGGGGTACCCGTCCAGATGACGTCTCCAGGGCGAAGGGTCATAAATTCCGAAATATAACTGATTAGCTTTTCCACCCGAAAGATCATGAGGCTCGTGTGGCTATCCTGTCTGGTTTGGCCATTGAGCCTGCTCTTGATCGACAGGTCATGCGGATTGAGATCCGTGACAAGAAAAGGACCCAGGGGACCGGAGGTGTCAAAGCCTTTGGCCCTTGTAATCCAGCGGTCCTTTTTCATCAGATCCATTGCCCCCAGCTCATTTCCGCAGGTGTATCCCAATACATAATGGATTGCATCTTTTTCAGATACATTTCTGGCCTGTCTCTTCATGACCACGCACAGCTCACCCTCATAGCGCATTTCTCCGGCAATCGCCGGAAAAACCACCTCTTCAAAAGAACCGACCACCGCTGTCGCCGGCTTAAAGAAAAGGATTGGCTCCTGGGGCTCCTCCTTCAGTTCCCCTTCTTGGAACCGTGCCCGATAGTTCATACCGCAGGCCACCATGATGGTCGGTTCTGCTGGTGCGAGGAGCTTGACGTCTGCCAACCGGCAGAGCTCTTTGCCTTTTCCGAAATCACCGTAAAGATCTCCTTCCAACGCGAAGATCTTTTCTTCCCCTTCCAGAATGCCCCACCTGATCATCCCATTCCACTGGTATCGCAAGATTATCATAGAGTTCATCCTCTCCAAAATTAGTTCTCCACGGGATCACGATCTCCTGAACATTCCCTTAAGAAACTCTCGGTTCTTTGACTTCTCTTTCGTAAAAGCGGGATTAACGATGAAAAGATCACGCCCAATGCAATGATCATCGTTACAGCGGAAATGGCGCTCCCGAAGAATATCTTGTAGCTCCCCCCAGACATGTTCAGGGATTGAATGAAAGACCGCTCCAGCATCGGACCCAGAATAAGAGCCAGGATCAGCGGGGCACCCTCGTAACCGAACTTTCTCATGAAATAACCGATCAAACCAAAAATCAACATGACGATTACATCCACTGCATTGTTGTTAATGCTGTAGGATCCGATTAAGCAAAAGAATATGATCAGAGGAAATAGAATCTGGTAGGGGATCTTCAATATCTTTACCCAGACTCCGATCAAAGGCAGGTTTAATACCAGAAGCATCACGTTTCCGATATACATGCTCATCACTACCCCCCAAAAGACCTCGGGGTTCTCTTGCAGCAATAACGGTCCGGGCTGAAGGCCGTGAATCAGAAGGGCGCTGAAAAGCATTGCCAGAATCCCATTGGTGGGAATCCCGATGAGAAATAAGGGGATAAAACCTCCAGAGGTGGCGGAATTGTTGGCAGACTCGGGTCCTGCGACGCCCTCAATCGCACCGGTTCCAAATTTTTCCGGGTGCTTGGATATCTTTTTCTCCAGGGCGTAGCTCGCAAAAGCCGCCAAGGTTGGCCCACCTCCGGGGAGAACCCCCAGAATAAAGCCTAGGACAGAACCCCGGACGATCGGCCATTTCGCCCTTGCCCAGTCCTTCAGTGATGGCAAAAGGCCGCGGATTTTCGTTTCATAGATCTCCTGCTTCGCCATCTGTTCCATGTTGATCAATACCTCGGAGATGCCAAAGACTCCCATAATCACCGGTACCAACCCGACTCCTTCCGCAAATTCCATTGATCCGAAATTCAACCGATGCGCCCCGGTCAGAACGTCAATTCCGACAAAGCTAAGAATCAAACCAAAACAGGCCATCACCAGCGCCTTAATTCTGGATCCCTGAGCAAGATAGATCAATAAGCTCAATCCAAGGACCATCACGGCAAAATATTCAGGGGGACCAAATTTCAATACAAATTCAGCCATCGGATTGGCGATTAGCATCAGGATCAACACCCCGGCCGTACCGGCGATGAAAGAACCAAAGGCGGATATGCCTAAAGCGGGGCCTGCTCTCCCCTTGCGGGCCATCTGATATCCATCCAGGCAGGTAATCACGGAACCTGCCTCCCCAGGGATATTGACCAAAATGGAGGTGGTTGATCCGCCGTACATTGACCCGTAGTAGATTCCGGCCAGCATGATGATAGCAGCCGCCGGGGTCATGTGGAACGTAGCGGGCAAGAGCAGGGCCATCGCCGCCACTGGTCCGACGCCAGGAAGTACTCCCACTAGAGTTCCGGTCAGTACCCCTAGGAAACAAAAGAGTAAACTCATCGGGAGCAGCCCGACTTTTAATCCCAAAACGATGCAGCTGTAAGTATCCAAATCTAATAACCTTAAAACAGTAAATGCCGAGGGGCCTCAGGCGGTTACCGTTTCTGACCTTCTCCCGATTCTATAGTTATTGGCCACCCGGAATTGTACCACCTCAATATCGGCGCCTAACCCATTTCCAAAAGCCCTTTCGGTAACTGTGCCTTCAGCAGGACTACGAAAAAATAGTAGGTTAGGGCAATTGTCACCACCGTTGCGGTCGTGGAAAACCACCACTTTCGGGCCCCGGGTACCTTGAAGAAATAAAACATCAGGAAAAATGAACCAATAATGAATCCGATATATTCAAGGGAAAAAGCGTAGGCGAATAGAATGGCTAGGGTAACAAAGACTCCCTTTCCGAAAGACGGCCATTCCTTAAATTCCGGGCCTTTTGATCTTTCTTTAAAGGCAATAATGATCATGCCGAAAGAGAAGCATAGCAATATTAGACCCACCAGAAAGGGGAAAAATCCAGGGCCGGGATAACTGAGGGTCCCCAGGCCGAACTTCACCCCCATGCCGCTCACAAAAATGGCCATGAGCAGCCAGAACAATCCACCGTAAAGGTCATATTTTTTCATTTTTTTGCTTCTCTCGCAGGGCGTTCAAGATTTTCTCCTGGGTGATAGGTAGATCGGTAATCCTCACCCCCACCGCATCGAAGATGGCGTTGGCAATTGCCGGCGCCACAGGAACCATGCACGTTTGACCCACGCCTTTCGCTCCATATGGGCCCATAGGGTCGCCTGGTTCGACAAAGATCACTTTGACGGGGGGCAAATCGAGCGCCAGGGGAATTTTGAAGTCCGTGAAGTTCGGATTCAAGACCTTGCCGTTTTGGAACAGCAGCTCCTCCCATAGGGTAAAGCCCAGACCCTGCGCAACTCCCCCTTGGATTTGACCTTCCAGCGTCAACCCGTTGATGGCCCGGCCCACATCATGAGCCGCCACATAGTCCAGGATCTCCACATGCCCGGTCTCTTCACATACTCTCACCACCGCTGCATGCGCCCCGAATTGATAAGTACAGGCAAAATTCCCATATTTGGTCTTGGGATCCCCAACTTCCGAATAGGGATCGAAAGATCCCCTGCCGAGAATGTTGATATTACCGATTTTCCCCAACTTCATGAGCCCCGCCTGCATTACCTCGCCTATGGTTAGCGGTTTTTCGGGAGACCCCTTTACGTAAATTCTCCCGTCCCGGCATATCATGTCTTTTGGATTCGCATTCATCACCTGGGAAGCGATATCCAATAGCTGTCTCTTAGCATCTGCTGCGGCCAGCTTCGCCGCATTCCCCGCAAGGGTGGTCACACGATTCGCAAAAGATCCCATGCAGAAAAGCGTTGAATCCGTGTCGGCCGCCGTTACTTCTATGTCCTTCAGAGGAACCCCCAGTTCTTCCGCCGCAATCTGAGCCAAAATCGTCGGGGCTCCCTGTCCGATATCCCCTTCCCCAGAGACTATCGATACTCTACCATCTTCGGTTATTTTTATGAGGATGTTGGATCCGTCATAGCCGAAGTGCCTGTTTCCGCTTACATCCGATACACCAGCCAGGCCGATTCCGATTTTCTCAGGGCCTTTCCCCCCCTTATGCATTTTCCATTGCGCCGCAGCAGCTGCCCGTGTAATGCATTCCCCATATGCGCAGCTCTGAATTTTCCAGCCGTGGACGGTCGTCATAAACGGCTCAACGGCGTTTTTCAGCCGGATGTCCAGAGGGTCCAATCTTAGCTCATGGGCAATGGTGTCTATGAGAGATTCGATGGCGAAAGCCATCTGGGGATTCCCGAATCCACGGCAGCCGCCCGTCGGAACCTTGTTCGTATAAACCAGTTTCGCGTCCGATTTGATGTTCGTATATTTATAAAGGGCATCCGGGCGGATGGTAGTGGTCGTCATCACAGACGGAGCCTTGCCGGAATAAGCCCCGTTGTCCGAAAAAATTCGGGCCTCTTTCGCCATAAACCTTCCATCTTTCTTGACGCCCATCTTCAGATAGATCACCGTACCGACTCGAGGCCGCCCGGCAATGAACTCTTCCTCTCGGGTCAAGGCTATCTTCACAGGCTTTGCAGCTTCCCTGGCTAGAACAGAGCAGATCGCAAGGCTGCTGTGTTCGGGGGATTTCCCACCGAATCCCCCGCCTACTTTCGGCTGGATGATCCGGATATTGCCCACGGGCATATCAAGCTGTTCTGCCAAATGACCTCGGGAAAAGTAAATATGTTGCACAGGGATCCACAAAGTCAGTTTTCCTCTGATATCAAAGGAAGCGACGCAGGTCATAGGCTCCATATACCCCTGGTGCACAATCTGGCTGGTAAACCGTTCCTCAAAAATGTAATCCGATTCCCTGAAACCCGCAAGAATATCCCCGCGCTCAATATGGAGATGAACCGCAATGTTATTTTCAAATTCCTCATGAATCCGTGGTGCATTCGGCAGCATGGCCTCTTCTGTTTCGAAAACCGCCGGGATAGGCTCGTAGTCCACCTCGATCAATTCCAGCGCTTCTTGGGCAGTTTCCTCATCAACGGCCGCGACCGCGGCAACCTCTTCGCCAATGTATCGGACTCTGTCCACGGCCATGAAGCACTGATCCCTGACAAAGGTCCCTACCTTTTTTTTGGGAGTCTGCTCTGCGGTCACCACGGTTTTAACTCCTGGCATACTTCTGGCCCGGGTGACATCTATATTCAGGATTTTTGCGTGAGGATAGGGGCTCCTGAGAATCTTGCCGTAAAGCATATGGGGGAGTTTGAGGTCGCCTGCAAACTTCGCCTCGCCCGTTACTTTCTCCCTGGCATCAATGACGGGTATCCTTTTCCCTATAAACTGAAAATCATTCATCGGAACTACTCCAAGCTAAGGCAGGTCCGTTGTCGGGTTTCTGATCACAAGCATGCTTCACGGGATTGCCCGGCAGTTGCATTGCTATCTTTTCCCAAACGCAGGCTTGCCGTTTGAATGGCCTGAATGATCTTCTTATAGCCAGTACACCGGCAAAAATTGCCCGCAATTCCTCTCTTGATTTCCTCCTCTGAGGGAAGGCCCTTTTCCTGTAGCAGGGCCTTAGCAGATAAGATCATCCCAGGGGTGCAGAACCCGCACTGGACGGCTCCTTCATCGATAAAAGCCTCTTGGATCGGATGCAGGTTCCCCCTGGTGGCCATGCCTTCTATTGTGAAGACCTTCTTGCCATCGACCTCGATTGCCAACGTCAGGCAGGAATTGATGGCCTTGCCGTCCACTAGGACCGTGCAGGCTCCGCAATCCCCTGTTCCGCACCCCTCTTTCGTACCCGTCAAATCCAGTCGATCCCTCAGGACATCAATGAGCAGTTCATTTGGGCTTACCGCAAGCTCATAATCTTCCCCATTCACACCCATTTTTATAGAATGTTTCATGCTTCCATACCCCGGAGAACAAGGTTAAGACCTTATCTGAGTCCATAATTCACGCAGGCCTTTTCTAACAAAGACTTTCACCATTTCTCGACGAAACTGTGCAGATCCCCTTACGTCGCTGATGGGACTGCATTCCCCGCTGGCCGTTTCTCCTGCTGCCGCGATTTGCTTTTCCGTTATCTGTCGGTTCATCATAGGTCTTTCAGCCTTCTTCGCTCGTATGGGCGTTGGAGCCACAGCCCCCAAAGCAATACGGCAATCCACGCATTTCTTTTTATCCGAGTCCAGCGTCATGAGGCAGGATACCCCGACTACGGCCAAATCCATGGCACGCCGCGGGCTTTCTTTGAAATAGATACCGGCGCTGTTCCGAGGCATAAGGGGAATGATAATCTTCTTCAGCAAAGCGGAGTCCTTTAGAATGGTTTTCCCGGGACCCAGAAAAAAAACCTCCAGGGGAATTTTCTTTATACTGGACTCATCGATAATTTCCGCGACGGCCCCTAGGCAAAGCAGGGCGGGTGCGGTATCGGCCGAGGGAGCCGCGTTGCATACATTGCCTCCGATGGTCGCTTTGTTTCGAATCTGGACAGACCCGATCGTTGCCGCGGCAGCGGCCAAAAGGGGAATCTTTTCCAGGATGCGGGGGGAAGTTTCCACAGAACGGATCGTTGCCAAGGACCCGATTTCAATCTGACCGTCTGCCTCTCGAATAAAGTTGCAGTCTGGGATACCCTTTAAGTCCAGAACGTTTTCCCATACTGCTCCCTTTTCTTTCATCGCAATGAGCAGATCCGTACCCCCGGCAAGGGGGCGGATGTTTCCCTGGTGCTCCCTCAGGATTCCGATCGCTTCTTCGAAACTCTCCGGCCGGAAATATTCAAATCTAGGCAATTTTCTGAACACGTAGCTCTCCTCCCCATCTCTCGAGAGGTCAAAGATTCGTTTTGGATGAACCAGAAATTTGGACCTGTGCGGTTAGATCTGAAATATCGGCATTGGACCGAAGAAATCCTCTTTGTGTGTTAAACTCCTTGGTTCTGAAACATGAAACGTGATGAGTGAAGACCAATTCACGTTTCACGTGTTTGACCGGACGACTAATGTGCTCAAATCCAGCTATTCCTAGAATGCGATAAACTAGCCACACAAGTCCAAAAATTTTACTTCTTTTTCAGTTTACCCAAATCTATATAAAATCCTTTAAGAGTCGAGAGCAGGGCCTTTACCTCCTGTGTCAGTTCCTCACCGTTCCGCCACACCGGGGTCATGGACATCTTATCCATCACTTTGAGGAATTCCGGAGCCTTGGTGCCTTCATAGGTTGCCTTTTCCAATTTCTTGAGGACGTCGGCAGGCAGTCCCGCCGGAGCCATGAAACCCGCAAAGTTGCTGATGTCTTTGCCGTATACCTGCTTGAAGGTCGGAACATTTGGATAACCAGGAATCGGATTGCTCGTCAAAGCCAGGAGCATTCTCGCTCGGCCGTCCTTTACCAGAATGTTATGAGCTCCTCCCCCCGGAAAGGCATCGATATGCCCGCCTAATAAGGCGGTAATACACGGGGTTTCACCACGAAAAGCCACTTCCTTCCATGGATTTCCTAATCGATAATTAATCCATTTGGTAGGGATGGCGTTGGTGCTTACCTGGTTGGTAAATCCCATACGGATCTTCTTCGGATGTTTTTTGGAGTAGGCAACAAATTCATCCCACGTCTTCCAGGGAGCATCTGATCTGACAATGATGGACATTGCATAGATACCAACTTCTCCAAGGTAGTCATAGCTCTTTAGTGGGTTGTAAGCAACGTCATAGGCCAAAAAATTGCCGACCAAAGTTCCCACGGCAAGATGTCCGATCGTGTACCCATCTGGTTTGGAGTTGGCCACAAGGGAATAAGCCAAAGTAGTTCCTCCGCCTGGCTTATTCTCGATAATCACCGGCTGCCCCAGAACCTTGGCCATTGTATCCGCCATGGATCGGCTGATTAGATCCGTAACCCCTCCCGGGGGATATGGCACGATGATTTTGATGGTCTTGGTCGGATATTCCTCTCCGAACCCTGGCAAGGCGTAAAATAGTACCATAAGCAATGCCACTAAAACGAGATAAGGTTTCCTTTTAGACCAATTTCTTCCCTTTGCCATAATGCACCTCCTCTTTTGTTTTTTCAGCAACCGACACCTATGGTTTTCTCAATCTATTCTGGGTCTCTTCCTTGGTTACACCAAACTGGAAAACCATCATATCGGGTATGCCCTTATCAAAAAACCTCATTCTTCCATGAGATTTGAAATGACCTTCCACGAGGCAATTTTCTGCTTCCTCACGAGTTCTGCCGCCTCTTCGCCGTTCCCCTTTCGCAGCGACTGCAATATTAATCGATGTTCTTTCATCGACTGCTCGCGCAGAGAACTGGGTAGAGAAAAGGTATGGCGGATCATCTCCGACCTCTCCCATATTTCCACAATCATTTTGAAAAGGCTCTTGTAGGGGGAGCATCTGTAGATTTCTAGATGAAATTTTTTATTCAGCTCACTTAGAGTCTCATGTTTCCCATTTCGAACCGCGTCCTCGTATTTTTCCAATATTTTCTCCAGCCGCTGGAAGTCTTCCGACTTTATGTAAGGGCAGGCTAATTGCGTGGCGAGGGCCTCGAGGGTGCTGCGGATGATATAGATCTCCTCCATCTCCTTTCGGTCGATTTCGGCCACGCGCGCTCCGGCGTGGGGAATCACATGAACCAACCCCTGGGTCTCCAGTTTCTTGATGGCCTCCCTCACCGGGATATCGCTGAGGTTTAGCATTTTGGAAATTTCTCGGATGATGATCTTGTCCCCGGGCTTAAAATGTTTTTTCAGAATATTCGTTCGGAGGTAATCGTAGACTAGTTCATTCTTGGTCTTATAGGTGCTAATCGCAGTTTCTGCCATCTCATTGCACTCCCTGTAAGTTCGGTTGACCTTTTCGAATCGCTCTGATTCCTATTTTTTGGGGGTTTTTGTGCTTCCCATCTCCCTGCAGGTTTCGAACTGAAATTCTATATTATATATTATATATTTGTCAACAGAAAAAAGCATTTTGGAAACTCAAGCGATAACAAAAGGTTAGGCGGGGTGTGAACTCCTCCGAATACCTCCCTGAGGTCGCGACGATAATCAAGACAGAACCGATGACCGACAGGAATCGGTTTTTTGAACTGGAGCTTGAGGGAAGGGAGCTGGGTCATAGACCGGGACAGCTTGCGGAGCTGTCGATCCCGGGTATTGGTGAGGCCCCATTTTCCATCTCGTCCTCGCCCACAAAAAAAGCGGCTTTGAGATAATCAACAAGCTCAGCCTCTTTGCCATCGGATCAGAGGTTGCCTGACAGCCCAAACCCCTTGACAAACCATATTGCCCCTGTAAAGAGGCACGAAATCGCCTTTCCTTATTCAATACTGGTTTTCCGATAACGCCAAGCCTGAGCCGCGCCCGCCGAGGACTTCAGGAGAAAGCAACACACGTGGTCGGGCGTCGGTTCGAGGCTTTTGTTAGGGAATATCAACATTCTGCTCACCACTTGATGCTCATCCTTCTTGTTCGTCGGGATATTCATTGTAGAATACTTCTTTCAAGTAGTCATGGAAACCCCAGCCGATATTAACGGTATCTGATACGATGTCTCTCAGACGAGGACGGAACTTCTCGATTAACTGTGGAGCCCCAGATTCTCCGATTAGTTCAATTGCCTTCCCAAACGCTGACTTAAGGCTTCTGTAGAATTGTTCATGGATATCCCCGTACTCGACTGTGCAGGCAACACCCTGTTCGACGTAGTAGACCAGCAATTCAGCTATAGCTTCTAGCTGGGAATTGACCCTCTTAAAGTCATTGGGAGCCTTACGTGCTGCAGCCAAGTTGAGCCTTGGAAGTCCGCGGTCTGGATAGAATTCACGGTGGATGGCACGCTTATAGGGCTCAAGCAATGACTCTTGGTCACCAATCCCCATACGAGATGCCAAGAAGATCTTGTTTTCTTTAAGGTCCTAGCTTCCTGTAGATTGCTCACTCACCTCGAAATCGGTGGGGTCGAGACTACACCCACCTATGTCGTATTCATCAAAGACGTGCTCTACGATAGAGTAAGGTGGCCCATTATAATTCCTCGGGTCTTCCTGATCGAGTCTAATAGCCACAATGACCCTTGTACCAATGTCCGTACAACGCCACTTACCTGAACCGGTATAGAATTCCTGACCGATCTGAAATTCATCCTTTGTCATGTCACATGTCTGATTATTCGATGATTCAAATCCCTAACATAAATTAGCCGACAGTCTTGTCGAATAAATTACGTTATTGAGATGTAAAAAACAACACAGGAAAAATAAAAAAGCCAACTGACATACCGCTGTAACTGTGTGATATCATTGATGTAAGATATTGACGATAAATAACACGGAGGTGTAAGATATGAATGATAGCCAACAGTTGAACAGGGGGCAGGTTTCGCCCTTCATTCCCAATCCGAGGTGACTCACAGGGTATTTCCAGGTGTTCGAAGAGCTGGGGGTAGAAGAGCCGCGCTGCCCTCTTGATTTTGAAATCCTTAAGGCCTATAAAGTGCGACTCAAACCGGTGATACTTACAAAGGCAGGTTTGGAATAGCGCATAGTCTACGCCTAAAACGGGTAAATGAGTCGCACCAGGGCGGGCCTTTTTCTACTTGACAAAGGCCTTGTAAAGCTTGCTCGCACTGATCATTGAAGTGCCGTGGAAGGCGGCCTCAAAGATGTCCTTGTCGCTCCAACCCAGTTGGCGCAGGGCATCAATGTCTTCCTCGCCGACATCTTCCGGGGTCCTGACCACCTTGAGGACAAAGAGAAGCAAGGCCTTTTGAAATTCCTCCAGCGGAGCAGACTCGGGATCCTTCCTTAAGGTCTCGATCTCTTCCTCAGACATGCCGCCTGCCAGCTTGAGGAGCCCGGAATTAAGGTTGATACAAAACTGATAATCGTGTTCGTTGGCCACAAGAAAGCGAATCATGGCCAAGAGCCCCATGTCCAGCTTCTCATGGGTCGTGTAATGGCGAATCACACTGCTCTGAAGGTATGTCAGCTCTGGGCTTGCGCTCATGAGGATAAGGGGATCCGGTACGGGGAACTCAGGTGGAAAGACGGAATAGGCCTCGGCCACCTTTCCCGTAGCCTCTTCAGGTTTGACGTGATCTAGAATAAACATGGTATTCACCTCCTGTAGATTTGGGGTTTTTAAAACCTCTGCTAAAATTGATCCAATTGCCTTGATTGACTTGACCAGAAAGCCCGCAGGTCTTTCCCATTTTGGCCCTACCCTTCTGACTTCTTGACCTCCTTTAACCTTTGCTTGGCCTGTTTCTTTTGAAGCTTTCCCTTTTCAGTCGAAAAAACGTCTTGCTGATCGCTCACCCCCACATCGCCCTTTTGCCCCTGCCGCTGCGCCTTGATTTTCATCCGGGACTCCCTGATCTTGTAAATCGATGAGACGATGCCGACACCCGCAGCCACGATGCCGATTATATAGATTGTGATTTTGAGGGTCTCTTCGCTCATCTGATGGTCTTTGCAAGGAGGAATGCTCCGTCATCTGGGCTGGGACAACGGGATCTCTCCGGCAAATCTGAATTCTTTATCAACCACCTTGATTATGGTCACTCCCTTTTGGGGGACCCTTTTCTCCGGTGCATAGCTGATGGTCCCGGTAACACCCCTAAACCCCTTGATATGCGCCAGTGCATTCCGGATAGCCGCTGGTTCAATGCTATCCGCCTTTGTTATTGCCGCTGCGATAAGCCTCAGGGAGTCATAGCCCAGGGCGGCGAAGGCGTTTTCCGGGAAATGGCCATATTCTCCTTTGTAGGCCTTTTTGAAGTCCCGGACAACCGGGGCCTTGTTTTCAAAGGAGACGTGGGTTGCAAAAAAGACATTCCCGGAGCCTCCCCCGGCCACTTTCACCAACAGGGGCGTATCAAAACCATCGCCGCTCACAATCGGTTTCTCGATGCCCGCCTCTCGCACCTGCCTTACGATGGTCCCGCAATCGCTTGGCAGTGCTGATATCATCAGGAGTTCGGGTTGCCGCCCCAGCGCCTTGAGCCGGCCGAGCTGGACTGAAAAATCCCGATCACCGCTGTGATAGGAATCCTCCAACAAAATGGCGTTGACGCCAGCCAGGGCCTTGAATTTCTCCATAAAGAAGTTTGCCAGTGCCAGGGCGAAATCAGATGATGAATCGGTCAAGACCCATGCGGTCCTTGCCCCGAGAGTCTGATAGGCATAAGCGGCAACGGCACGGGCCTGGGCATCGTCCCCAAAGGCGGTAAGAAACATGCAGTCCCCGACCTCTACGGGAAGTGAGGGGAGGGTGGCGCCCGATGTCAGGAAGGTGGTCCCCGCCTTTTGGGCGATGGGACCGGCCGCGAGGGCATAGGAAGAGTCGTTTAGCCCGATAACGGCCGCGACCTTGTACTCATTGACCAGCCTTGACATGGCATCCTTGACCGCCCTGATCTGGGTCTTTCCGTCAATGTGGATCAGTTCAATATCCCTCCCAAGCACACCACCCTTTGCGTTGATCTCCTTCACGGCGAGCCGTGCACCTTTGAGCCCGGGTGTGTCGATAGAGGCCTGCCCACCGGTCACACTAAGAATGGCGCCAATCCGTATTTTCTCACCTGCCAGGACACCGGCCGTGAGAAAAGAGGGCATCAAAAGACTGGATACGCAGACAAGAATCAATTTCCTCATGGGTTTGCTTTCTCCAAGGCCTACCTGGCTCTTCGGTTTTGCATTTGTCCTTGAACTATCCGTTTTGGGTATCTATCTTACCCAAGGCCTGGGAGGTCTTTCTAGAGTGCCTGACGGGCCATCATAGAAAGTCATGATATAATGACTTTTCTTTTGATAAGTCAAGGGCTTTGCGCTGATCGGGTAGACCAATTAGGAGTCTTACTATGCTCAGAAAATTGGCGGTGGGGCCATATCAGGCCAACTGTTATGTTTTGGGTTGCAAGAATACCAAAGAGGGTGTGGTCATTGATCCCGGTGATGAGGTCTTTCGGATCGTAAGGGAGATCTCCGGTTTGGGGCTTACGATCCAGCAGATCCTCCTGACTCACGGTCACTTTGACCACACGGGTGGGGCACGGGAACTCCGAAGGATTACTGGCGCCCCCGTGCGGATCCATCCCCTGGATACGGGGGGACTCGATTTTCAACCGGATGGATCGCTCTCTGACGGCCAGGAGATCGTATTTGGCACATTCAAGCTGAGGGTGATCCATACACCGGGTCACTCGCCCGGCGGGGTGTGCTTTTACGCACCGGGTGCGGTATTTACCGGGGATACGCTCTTTGCGGGTTCGATAGGGCGGACCGATTTCCCCGGGGGTGACCACAACCTGCTGGTACGCGGAGTGGTTGAAAAAATCTTCCCGCTGGGAGATGATCGAAGGGTCTATCCAGGGCATGGGCCAAACAGCACCATCGGGAGGGAGCGGACCGCCAACCCCTTTTTTAGGTCCGCACTGTGAGCCCCGAGATATAGGGCATGCCCCCTGATGAACCGGGTGAGGTTGGTTCAAAGGGGTAACGAGATGAGAAATCATGGAAATCAAGGTTGAGTGCTATTCAGGGTACAGGGGAGAGGAGACTCCCCGGCGTTTCTGGTTGGCAGAGACACGAATTGAAATCAAAGAGGTCCTTGATCGCTGGCTCGCCCCGGGGCACCGGTATTTCAAAGTGCTGGGCCAAGATAACGCGACATATATCCTCCGCCACGATTCTGAGACCTATGTGTGGGAACTCACTTTCTACCAAAAAGAAACGCCTCAAAGACAACCCAGAAATGACAAGGCGTAATATCCTCTTCACCGGCCCCCCCGGATGTGGCAAGACAACCCTCATGGGGAAGATTGTTGGGCAATTGAAGACACCTGCCACGGGCTTTTTTACCAAGGAGGTCAGGGAGAGGGGGAAACGCTTCTCAATGTCCTTGACAGGCCCAATACTGTCATTGGTACGTAACTTCTCAAGAACCAGGGGATAAATCGATTGTGGTGTGGCATGGGGGTCTTT